>NZ_JBFRFR010000125.1:0-14022 GCF_052114925.1 Bradyrhizobium sp. 2TAF36
CGGACCGGGATCGGTGCCGCCGTGACCCGGTCGCTGTGGCTGAGGAATCGCGCCGCCCACGGTTTGCGCGTGCGCCAGCCCAACGCTCGTTAGCAGACCTCCGGTAGCAGTCGCTGCCAACATATGGCGACGAGAAATGGAATCCATGCGCGGTTCTCCTGCAATTCCATAATGCTGCTGCGCACTAAGCCTGTGCCTGACGTCTCTGTCGTATGGACTTTGCGCTGCTCGTAAGGAAGTGAAACGATTTCACGCGCGAGATGACGACTGTTCACATCGACCGCTCCGGCGCACACGGGCGGGGGCGCGGAACATCTGCCGAGGAAGAACACGACGGGCCATCGCGTTCGACTGGAGCCTCGACTCATGCGGTATGAACTCACAGGCGGAGCTGGAAGCCAGGGACAAGTCGGTCGATTGCGAGCAACTGCTCCGGGTCGAGCCGCATTCCGGCACGACCAATATTCGTAACGCGAAGAGCAAACACTGAATGTCATTCGGCCTACAAATATTTGAATGCCGGTTGACAGCCAGCGTCTAATCAAGCTGCCGGCACCACGTTGTGGTTGAGCCGGAACATATTGGCTGGGTCGTAGGCCTTCTTGATAGACGCCAAGCGCTCGTAGCACTCCGGGCCGTAGATCGCCGCGGCGTCAGCCGCCTCATCTGGCGCGAGGTTGTTGACGTACCGCCGATCGGCCTTCCAGGGCTTCATGCCGTCGAGCAGCTCGGCGACCGATCTTTTGAGTTGCTGCTCCTGCGACAGCGGACCGGCTGCGACGGCTAGCAGGCTGTACGGCAAGCCCCTGGTCGCTACGGCATTGGGTGCCGCCGGCTCCCGGTCCCATCCCCCGCCCAGAGCACGCAGCTCGGCGAGCACCAAGGCGGTTTCGGCGTCCGGACCGACGAGTTCAATCAACTTGTCCTGCGCCTGTGCGGGGAACTCTCGCAGCATGATGCCCCGCTCGTAGTATGGCACCGGGTCGGTCGGCTCGTTGTGGATCGATGCGACCTCGGAGTACGGCATGTCCCGCACGGTATCTAAGACTGCCGGGGCTACCGCTCGCAGCGGCTCTACCATCCGCTCGCCGTCCGCAGTCGTGCCGTTGTAGGCGACCCGCACCGAGACAAGAAACTTCCCGCGCAGAGGCTCGGGCACTTCGAGCATTGATGGCATCCGCATCACAGCGATTGATGTGGTCATTGTCTCTGGTGTGCCTGGATGCCAAGTGGTCCAGGCTCGCAGAACCTCGGCCATCCGCTCACCGGGGAAGTAGATGCCGCCCGCGTAGAGGCGAGACACCGGGAACAGGTTGAATTCCAGGGCCGTGACCACTGCGAAGTTGCCCTTGCCGCCGCGAAGGGCCCAGAAAAGATCGGGTTCGGATGCCGCGTTGACGTGACGCAGTTTGCCGTCCGCGGTGACCACATCGATCGAGCACACGTGGTCGGCGGCGTAGCCGTGGGAGCGGCCGAGGGTCGGGCTGAGCCCGCCACCCAGGGTGTAACCAGCGACTCCTACAGTGGGATTCGTCCCGTTCAGCGGAGCTAGACCGGCTCCGGCCGCCTTCGCAATGACCTCTGACCACAGCACGCCAGCGCCGACTCGCGCCGTTCGGCGGGCCGCGTCGATTGTTATGTCGTTCATACGGTGAGTTGCGATCACAACGGCGCCGTGCGCCTTGCCGACCATCTGGTGACCGGTGTTCTTCACCAGAACCGGCCGATGCTGCCTCGCCGCGAAAGTAACGGCGGCCTGGATATCGGCCGCGTTCTCCGGCACCACGATCAGCGCTGGCGCCAGCTCGTGATTGAGGTTCCAGACGGCACGTTCGTCATCGTATCCCAGTTCGCCCGGGAGTAGAACCGAACCCTCGATTGCGGCCGTGAGAGACGCCGCATCCGTCGGCAACACCGGCGGCAGGCACGAATCGTTGAAAGTCATGACATGCATCCGAGACACTTCCGATGGGTTGAAAAAAACGTCGCTCTTCATGAACCTAAGGTACGATACTGCCTGTCGGTCTTGTCATGACATGCGACACCTGCCTCCGCTCACCGATGCGAGACTGGCCAGTCTGCTTGGGCGAAAGACGTCAAGGACGATCGTCACGATCTATTGCGCGATAATTCACGCGACAGAACCATTCACGCTCGCCAAGTCGTCAAGGAGAAACGTGGATGACGGTTTTACCCGCGCGTCGCTCGGTCGAGTTAAAGGCGGTAACAGCATCGTCGAGGGTTGAGACGTTGCCGATGTTCGTCCGCAGTCGTCGGTCCCGCACCCGCTGGACGATCTCACTCAATTGGGTCCGATCCGGCTCGACAACGAAGTCGACCGTCAGGCCATCGACGGGCCGCGCGTCGGATGGCCCGACGACAGATACCAGCGATCCCCCGGCTCGAATCAGACGTGCGGACCGCTTTCCGATATCGCCGCCGATGACATCGAACACAAGATCGACTCCGCCGACGTCTTCCAAAGCGTCGTTGCCAAGGTCGACAAACTCCTGCGCGCCGAAATCGAGCGCCTTTTGACGGTCGGCCGCGCGTCCGGTGCCGATGACGTAGGCGCCGGCCTCTCGTGCGAGTTGCGTCACCATCGACCCGACTGCGCCGGCCGCGCCGTGCGCGACGACGCTCTGCCCCGCACGAAGCCGCCCGTGCACGAACAATCCTTGCCACGCGGTCAGGCCCGAGATCGGCAGGCTCGCGCCCACCGTGAAGTTGACGTCCCCCGGCAACGGCGCGAGGTTGCGTGCCTCAACGGCTATATACTCAGCCAAGGTGCCGTCGCGATACCAGTCGGCGAGGCCGAACACCCGCTGTCCCACCGACAGCCCCGTCGTACCATATCCGACAGCGGTGACCACCCCGGCGAGTTCGTGGCCGGGGATCGACGGTGTTCGATCACGCTCGAGGCGATCAGTCCAAGTCGAGGGCCACTCCAGCTCCGTCGGGACGAAGCCCGACGCTTGAACTTGAACGATGACGTCGTTTATCGCTGCCTGCGGCTTGGGTCGCTCCACCAGCTTCATCCCGGCCGTTCCTGCTGCCTGGTCCGTCACAGCGATCGCCTTCATGATACTTTTCTCTCGGTCATTTGTCACCTTGGGTTCGGAAGCGCGGCGCGCCGGCGATTGACACAATGTCATCCATTGCGGCATTCCTCATCTCCGAGTCCGCGACCTGCTCGTCAGCATTGATCGAGGCTCCCACTAGTCGGATGGACCAGGATCGACGCGGCTCGCTAAGAGATGCGTCGTGCTTGGTCGTATAACAGTACCAAGATTGCGGATTTTGACTGTACCATCACGCGATGACTGCGCTCCCGATCAACACGAATCGTGCGGTCGGGGCTCCACCAAGCCGTAGGCCGGCCGCGATCGGTAAGCGTATGGATCCAGTCCATATATGACTGCTTCAGTCTGTCGTTCGTCAGTTGGTGCCCTTGGCTTTCGCGAGGAAGTCTACGATCACTGCCACGTCGGCTTCATCGATTGGAGCTTTGTAAACGTTGATCATCTTGTGAACCTCGGCTTCCCAAGTTGCGCGCGGCAGCGCCGGCTGGTTCAGCACCATGTCCGCGGAGTGACAGGCCAGGCAGTTGTTGGTGGTCGCCTCGGCCGTCGAACCGTCCGGAAACAGAGCATCATCCGCGGGAAGATCTACCGTCATCGATTTGATTTCGGCCTGCTCCTGAACCTGTGCCATAGTCGGGGACAGCAGCGCCATCGCCAAGCAGCCGGCTAACGTGCTTGGGCGCATTGATTGCTCCTACGTTGCGTTGACATGGATCGCTTCGATGACGTTGCGCATGAAGCCGCTATTGTTCCAGTTCGGCTGAGACGGCTGGACTTCACCGGCCGCGTTCGTGCAGCGAACCATCAGTCCGTAGCTGCCCTTCTCGGGCAGCAAGACATCAGTTTCCCACCGACGGAAGCTGTATTTGCCGTGATCCGCGCCGAGCGTGGTCGGTTGCCAGGATCGACCGCTATCGGCGGAAAGCTCGACCTTGGCTACGCCCGTATCGCCACCGAAGGCAATGCCGTGCAGCGGCACACGCGCTTTTGCAAGCAAAGAGGCGCCCTCCGTGAGATTGGTGATAAAAGAGCGCGGCGGCATGCGATTGATCGGAATCATCTTCACGCCGCTCTGGTCCGGCACGATGTTGGCATGTGGCGCGTCCGGAATAGTGTAGGCGACCGCCATCCAGTAATTGTCGTCGGGCTTGTCCAGCACCTCGATATCGTTGAGCATCTTGACCCAGTACGTCGAATACCAGCCGGGCACGACCAGCCGCAGCGGAAGGCCGTTCAGAAGTGGAAGCTGCTCTCCGTTCATGGCAAAGGCGATCATCACCTCGCCGTCTCGGGCATGATCGATGGCCAGCGATTTCCTGAATGTCGGTGCGTCCGGCACCGGCGGTTCGTCCAGTCCCTTAAAGCGCACATGGACGGCACCACTCTTGACGCCGGCCCGATCCAGACGTCCTTCAAACGGACGCCCGTCCATCTCGCGTTGCCCATCGCGCCATGAGCCCATTGTGCACCCGGAACGCGCGGCAAGAAGAAGCCCCGTGAATTACCCGAGCACTGGTTGACGGCGGCCAACTCGACGCGTGGCAAGTGGAGAATGTCTTCGATGGAAAGTGACAGCGCTCGGTCCACGTGCCTCCGTACCGACGGCCTGAAACTGCTCACGTCGACCGAATTTGGGATCGCCGACCAATGCCAGCGCACGTAGAACAGATCGTTCGGCGTGAACACGCCCTGATCGAATACCTCAATCGGAGTTTCAAGCAGCGGCGGGCGGCTCCGCTGCAGAATCATGCCCGACTTCTCCGGGAACCGCATGGGTGAGTGGTCGTTGACGCGGTTCGCTCGGCAGCGGCAACTCGATCAATTCGCTCGCAAGAGCCGGTGCGGCCGCGAGCGAGGCCCCTGCGACTCCGAGTTGCCGAAGCAATGAACGCCGCGACAGAACGAGACCCGAGTCCACACTCAAGGGCATGCGACAGCCGACGCTAGGACCATTCGGCGTTCTCTTTGCAGGAAAGCTGTGGTGATACATCGATCCCCCTTCTGAACAGAATCACAGAATAACCGTCAGCTTTAATGGACAATCGAATTGAGATTGGACAATCGCGAATCTACGCGCCGCACCGTCTACAATCCTTCGTAGACAAGCTTGGTGAAGAACTTCGGATTGATCACAAATCGCCCCCACTTGTCATCGTAGGCCGCGGTCGGCTTCGCCGCGGTGATTTCTTCGAGGGATTTTCCCTGTGACTTCAGTGCAGCGATCTTGTCACGCACAGTGATCAGCATATCGCGAAATTCAATCAATTGAACTCGGTTGCCAATCGCCCCATGACCAGGAACTAGGATTGTCTTATCCGTGGTGCGTTCGATAACCGTGCTGGCCCAGCTGATCATAAAATTGACACTACCGCCGTCTTCGTTATCGATGAACGGATAGTATCCGTTCCAGAACGTATCGCCGAGGGCGACAATGTCCGCCTTCTCGAAGTACACCAACACATCGCCGTCGGTATGACCTGGGCCCAAATGCTCTATCTTTATCGATTCACCCGCAAAGGTGAGCTCCCTCTCATTGTCCACGATCATCGTCGGGCGTGCGCCGGCTGGAACGGGAGCGAACGTCCAATTCCAGTCGTCCAGGTGAGTGGTCTTCGAAAGATGATTCAGCGTATTACTCTGCGCAATGATCGAGGCGCCGGCTGCATGCATCCACTCGTTTCCGTCGGTATGATCCCAGTGCCAATGAGTATTTACGACGTATTTCAGCGGTGAAGAGCCGATCTTGTCGAGAGTCGCTTGCAACTTGTCTTTCGATGGTTTGATGCCAGAATCTACGAGGAACTTGCCTTCGCTTCCCGATAGAACAACGATATTCCCGCCGGATCCCACTAGGACATTGATGTTGCCGCGCAAGGGTACAGTGATGATATCGCTCTTGGCTCGCTCCAGATATCGCGCGCCGGCCCCGGTATGGAAATAATCTCCTTCCACCGGCGCATCGGCGGTTGCGGATGCAGCATATCCAATTGCAAGAAGGGCCGAACACAGAAATGCGGCGATCGATGGAGTCGCGGGCATGTTTATCCGCATGATCGGGATGTCCTTTGCTAGTGACGCAACCGCGTTGTTGACCAGGTTGTCGACATGATTTCCGCGGATGCATCCTGATGAACATTTAGCGATTACGGAAGTGAAACGAATACATTCTGCGATTGAACGGGCTGCACTCTCATCGGTGGGCGCGTGCGCAAGACGTGACCCGGCTGATCGCGCTGCTACTCCCAGCCCGAAATGCGAGAACGTCTGCGATGTGCCGCTTAAGGCTTTCCGCGCTTCGCCAACCCGTCGTTATTTTGAGAAAATGCAAAGGTTCGACTGGACCATGTCACCTATGGCACTGTCGAGGTTCGGACCGGCGATCGGACACTCGCGGCCTGCCGGCGTATCAGGCAACCACCTCAATGATTCCCATCATGCCTTTGTCTTCGTGATCGACTGCATGACAATGGTAAACGAACCTGCCGACGATCACGGGATCAGTGAACGGGATCACGATCTTGAGTACACTAGGCCACCCGTTTGTCGCGGGCGGCACCGAAAACGTGTCGCGCAGGCTATCGTCGCTCCAGTAAACGCCGCCGGACCTCAGTCACCAGGAACGGTGTTTGGTGAATGTGGAAGCTGTGATACTGTTGATCCTCGTTCACCACCGTCCACTCTTCTGTATCGCCGAGCCAGACGATTTGGTCGGTGCGCCCCTCGTCGACGACGTGGCCATCAATCATGAACGCCGTGCGGTCTTCGGTGCGTGACTAGAGAAGCGCCCGGCGTCGGGCGATCGGTGCCGCGCGAATCTCGTCGATCCATTGCGGACCAGTGACTCGCTGTCGAAGGATTTCGTCCTCGACGCGCGCCGTGCTCGGCAACGATCCACTGGATCTGACGAGCGCCAATAGTCGGACCGGTTCAGGGAGGCGCCAAGCCTCGTTCTGGAATGAGATGGTTCGCATCGGGTATTCCCCTGCCGCGGCCGGACCGCAATTGCGTCAATGCCTCGCCTGACCCGATGAAGAATTCAGTCGCTTTGCGCAACGTATCGCCCAGGCGCACGCGCAGCGTCGGCGGCACATAAGCGCCGTTGTAGAGCAGGCCGGAAAAGGCGCGACCGCCGCCGAGATGCACCGGCCCAGGTGCAGCTGTCATCGTCAAATCGAACGAACCGTTGGCGCTGCGCATTTCTGTTGGCTGGATGAGCGCCTCGGACGTTGGCGAATTGTGCTGCGAGCGCGCCCGCGCCCCAGGCGTGGACCGGCCAAGCGTTAGCAGGCCTCCAGCCGCAGTCGCTGCTCCGACAAGGCGACCGACGGCTTCGACGAACGAACGGCGGTCAAGCGTGGAGGACTGGCGCATTTGCATCGCTTATCACGTGCTTGACTACGGTCAGATTCGTCGGCTCTTCCATAGCGCTAGATTCCATGTGCCATCTACGGGACGGATGGCAGCGGCCGATCGGAACAAGCCGGCGAAGTGCAGCGGACGCGGGTAAGCCAGCTGGACAGTGCTCGGCTGTTCCGCAGTAAAGTCGTCAAAGCCTGCGCCGACGAGATCCATGTTCGCACCTTCGGCAAGAGGCGCCGCGATCGGGTACAAATGCGGAGAAATTCCATTTGTCGTATGTAGTGCGATCGCAAGCCAGATGTTTTGGCTATCGGCTTCCAAAATGCCGTGACTCCGCAAAAACGCGCGTGCCGCGTTTGCGCCATCCACCTCTTAGCGAAGGTGGCTATCCCCATAGTTTTCGGTCAGCCCATAATCATGGAACATAGCCGCGACGTAAAGAAGTTCGTGATCAAAGGCCATGCCCTTGCGCCCACCTGCCAATGCGGCCCACCAATAAAGCCGCATGGAGTGCTGAAACAGCAACTCGCCTTCACTATCACGAATGGTCTTAGCTGCGTCGCGAGCCAATGCGCTGTCAGGAACTTGTATCCCTAGAACAGAAACGATTTCAGCAACGCTCGACGTGCCGGTTTCGGCCCGCCCCTCTTGTGCTGTCGCTGACCCGGCAACCAAAAGCGCAAAGCAAGCACAGATGAGAGTGGCATGACTCTTCACGGCATTCTCCTTCGACGTTCGAGACTAAGGTGCTATTTCCTCTTGAGTACCGGCCTTGCGGCCCATGACCTGGGATTTGCCGTGACGCTGGGCGAATATTGGCGCGCCATCGGGGGGACGAGTCTAACTTGCCTTTGAATACGTGAAGCCGGCATGCTGCAGCTCGACGAGAAAGGCCACAACGCTTGGCACAAGCACAACGCCTGGAATCAGGTTTTTGGTGAGGTCAGCCGCTATCGCGTCGGGAGAGACGTCGGAGAATTCACCCGATTGATGAAGATATCGCGCGATGGCATGAATGGAATCATGACAGCCCAGAAATACCGCTCCTCGCCGCTGGAGTGAGACAATATTGCTGTTTTGCGGACCGTAAAACCCTGTCAGGTCCTGAAGATCATCTCTGGGTGACGCCCCCGGCTTCTCGACGATGAAACTGTTGAAGTCGCCCTGCCCGCCACCGACCTTGGCCAACTTGTACTTCTCCCACGCCGCTTGATTGAACAAAGCTGCGTGAGCGTTTCCGTGAACCGCAGCAACGGCCAGAAAGTCAACGTTCCCAAGCGAGAACACCTGCCCGTTAATGGCCTCACGCATCAGGTTGATCCATGGCGCTGCAAGATCGGTGCTCTCCCATACCTGCAACGCGTGGTACTTGTACGACAACAGCAGGTCAGCCGCTTCGTGGTCCCACGGTTCAGGCGAGGTGAGAATGAAAGGAACGCTCTTAAACCCGCGCCTGCAGGGTGAGTCGGCAAGGGCCTTGCTCAGGTGCAAAAGCTTTATACCGGAAAGCACATGCTCAGAGGACTCCTGTTCAGCAGCTGTCGCTGTGGACGGCGCCCCTAAGAACATGGCGGCTTGGCTAAACACCAAGAGAGCTGTTCTGCGGCTCGCAGATGCGACGATGCTATTCATGTTCGTGGTTCCATGAGCGGTCTGCGCTTCTTCAATTATTAGGGGACGTCGCTTTTACGGCGTTCGTGATAACCCGTTCTGGAGTCAGCTTTCCCGCCATACCCTTAGGCAACCCGTGCTTTCCTTCCAGGTTCGCCGGGGGGCGTAGGTTACGTAGACTTTCCATGCTCACCTTCTCGGACAAGCAACCGCAGCGGAAGCTCGAGCGCGAAGTCTGGAGCGGCTAGCATTAGAGCAGTGCCGCCCTTCGGATTACCGTAGATCAGCACGGTGGTCGGGGGCATATCCAGTCCGACCGATTGCGCTGCAGCATGGTGATCAATGGTCGCAAATATCTTTAAACCGTTCGCTTCAAGAGCCGTGCGCAAGCGAGCGAGCGTCTCGGAAAGCGAATAAATGCTCTCGAGCCTCACTACCTCCTCCTTCGACGTTTCAGTGGCAGCAGCGCTGCACCACGTCGCGGCGTTTGCGAGTACTGCCGCGTACGCGAGCGCAACAATTAAGGTGATCGAGTGCTTCCTCATTTGAGGTTTCCCTGAACTGGACGCTCAGCGCGGGTAGCTGCAGCCGTCACTTTGCGCCCTTTGCAGCGACAAGGAAGTGGAAGAATGTCAGCCGACAGATGAGCACGTTGCATGATGACCAGCACGGGCGGTCGCTGCGCGCAAATGACGGATTGACCAAGCGCTACGTGCCGGATCGCTGGGTGCCGGGATGAAGCCAGGACAAGAGATCAAAGTCCCAGAGGAGCTGGCCCCCCTCCCTCTTCGCGGGCGAGCAGCGCCCGCGTAGCGCTGATCACGTCATCCTGACGCATCAGGCTTTCTCCGACCAGGAATGTCGATATGCCGAGCAGGCCAAGCCGGGCCAAATCTGCTGGCGTGGATATGCCGCTTTCGCCGACGATCAGGCGATCTTTCGGAATCAACGGCGCCAACGCTTCGCTGGTTGCAAGCGTTGTCTGGAAGGTCCTCAAGTTCCGATGATTGATACCGATCATCGGCGAACGCAACCGCGAGGCTCGCTCGAGTTCGTCGTGGTCGTGGATTTCGATCAGCACGTCCATACCATGGTCGAGGGCCGCGGCCTCGATATCTTCGGCGGCGGAATCGTCAAGGGCCGCCATGATGAGCAGAATGCAGTCCGCCCCGTATGCCCGAGCCTCCACCACCTGATAGGTATCGAAGATAAAATCCTTGCGCAGCACGGGAAGGCTCGTTGCGGAGCGCGCCGTCGTCAGGAAGTCCAAGCTTCCCTGGAACGACGGTTTGTCGGTTAGCACAGACAAGCAAGCCGCACCGCCAGCTTCGTAGTCTCTGGCAAGTGCAGGTGGGTCGAAACTCTCGCGTATGAGCCCTTTCGACGGAGATGCCTTTTTGATTTCAGCGATCAGCGCGTACTCGCCCGTCGCCAGCTTGCTGCGGATTGCGGCGACGAACCCCCGCGGAGCCGAAGCGGCCCGGGCGAGCGACAGCATTTGCCCTTCCGAACGGATTTGCCTCGCAGCCTCGATCTCCCGACGCTTGTAGACTTCGATCTTCCTGAGAATATTTGGAATCATTCATCTGCTCCTTCGATACGATAGATCTACAACAGCCCTTAACGCGCGCGTAGGAGCAGGGCTCGCTTCAGCCTCGGCGTGATAAGGCGCGGCCGCTGACCGGCACCGCCAGCAGCGCTGCCAAGCTAAATCCCGTCGCCACCCAGCCGAGCCGCATTACGCCGCCATCCGCGAGAACCAGCGCACCGACCGCAGCGCCGGCCGCGCTGCCGAGATAGATGGCTGACGAATTGAGGGACAGGCCGACCGCAGCGAGATCCGGAATCAGCGCGACCAATCGCGCCTGCTGCGCCGTCATCACCCCCCAGCTGGACAGCCCCCAAAGCAGGATGGCCGGTAGCAGAACGAACATGGCCCGCGCAGGCCCGAGCGTCACACCCAGCGAGAGGACAAGGTAAGCCAGAACGGTGAAGCTGCCACTTACGATCACGGTAAAGTCCGGGCCCCTGTGGTCCGCCATGGCGCCGCCGAGCCGGGTACCGAACGCGCTGGCAAGCCCGAAGCCAAAGAGCACCAGCGCAAGGCCCTGTGGTCCAATCCCGGAAGCATGCGCGAGAAAGACGCCGAGATACGTATAGAGCGTGAATGTCCCGGCGACCGTCAAAACGCTGGTCGCCAAAATCGTCATCACGTCGGGGCGCTTGGCCAACGCCAGGCGTTCTCCCAGACTCGCCGTGATGCCCGGCCGCTGACTCGGCAGCCCGAAGAGGATGCCAAGCAGCGAGAGCGCCGCCATGCCCGCCACGCCGAGGAAAGTAGCGCGCCAACCAAACCGCTCACCAACCAATACCCCGAGCGGCACGCCGGCAACGATCGCTAAGGTCAGCCCATTGGTGACCATCGACAGAGCCCGGCCACGCCGCTCCGGTCCGCCCAGCGCCGCGGCATATCCGCTGGCCGCCGGCATGAAACTGGCGGCGGATAGGGCAAGTAGCAGCCGAGCTGCCAGTAACGCCGCATAACCCGGTGCCATTGCAGCGAGCAGATTCGCGACGCTGAAGCTCGCAATGGCGATCGCGAGCACGCGACGCCGCTCCAAGTGGGCCGTCAGCACCGCCATTATCGGAGCGCCCACGGCATAAGCGACAGAGAACGCGGTGACCAGGTGCCCGGTGGCGGACAAGCTGACGTTCAGGTCTTGCGCCAAGGCCGGCAGCAAACCGGCGATCATGAACCCTTCGGTGCCGATCGCGAACGCTCCGAGGGTTAGCCAGTGAAGTTCGTTTAGCGATCTAGACATCGGTCCTCGCACCAAGACACGGGCACGCTCACATCGGTAACGCGCTGCACGGATTCCCTCACCATGCGGCCCCAGAGACCAGCACCCACGACAGTTCAACTCCGCCAGGGCGCGTTTCGAATTCTACTGCACGCGTTGGGCCGGTGAAATGCGGGGTCGTGTTCCTGGATGTAATCGAAGTTGACGGTGCCGAACGTCGTCGCAGGCTTCTTGAGAGCAGAGCAGGTCTGCGCTTTGATGAAATCATTCTTGAAATTATCGCCGCGAGGAAACGCGGCGATGACTTGATCACGTTGCTCCGATGTGAACTCATCATACCCAATTCCGACGACGTCTACCAATACACCAGCGTTCGTGAGAGCGATCTCGGGCCGCATGAATTGCGGAATACCCGGGGTGGTGTGCAGGGCGATCGCTTCCCAAACCAAATCAGATTTCGGATCGGGAATACCATGACTGCGGAGAAATTCGCGCGCTGCGTCGGCGCCATCGACTTCAAACCGCCTTGTCTCGGTGTGAAAAGCGTCTACGAGACCCAGATCGTGAAACAACGCCGCGACATAGAGAAGCTCCGCGTCGACTTTCAGGTTCTGACGAATGCCTTTCATCGCGCCAAATACAAAGACGCGGACCGAGTGGTTGAACAATAACTCGGATTCATGTTGCCGCACGAGCTCAGCAGCTTCGCGCGCGATCTTGCTATCGGGAATCTTGATGCCAGAAACGATATTGGTCATTTGTCGAACTCCTAGCTCGATAGTTGCGATCAGCGCTGTTTGCGCTGACCGGCCTCCTCCACGGCTTGTTGCATCTGAATCGCCGTGATCACCGATATCGACAACCCGTCACGTCCTTTCTGACGGCACCGTTTCACCGCGAACTCATCCGCCTCGATTTCAACGCGCTTTACGTGATGTACTTTCACGCTTTCAGGCACGATGCGTAAGGCATGGTCGCGCCAATCGGCGTTGTGAGTGGAAACGGGCACTCCCACCTTAAAGATGCCTGAGTCCGGCCGCCCCGGCTGCTGCTCGCTTTTATCTATTTCACTGTGAAATTGCGGCATTTCCTCAAACACTTCGTAGTCTTCCACCCAGCCAGCCTCTGCCCACCGGCCCGTACTCACGCCAATCTCTGTTCCCTCCAGGAAGTTCATTGGCTCGACGCAGGATGCTCCGTGAAAAAGGACGACGCCAAGAGCGTCTCTGACGGAATGCCCCGATGGAAAGATGATGCCATCAATAGGCACCGAAGCCTCTGTTAGAAGAAAGTGAACCATGGCCTCAGCTGCAAGGTAGTCAGAAGGCTCGGCGTCAAACATGACTGACTGCGCGAGACGTTCACTTAGCGATCGTAGAAAAACGGCGACCTCGGTCCTCCCGGCCAATCCGAAGTCAGCGAGGCTTCCCGTGATGCGAACGTTATCAAGAACGGTCAGGTCGAGTAGTCGCAGCTTTCTGATGATCTCGAACTGACCCACAACAATCCGGCTACCAGTAGACGGCCGTGTGCCGGCTATAGCGGCCTTCAGATTGCTGGTAGCGCAAAACGCCAAGATGCCTTCTCCGCTCATGCGACCATCAATCGCCAAGCGCGAGCGCGGCGAGCCGAGGTGGATGTCTGGTCTGCCGAGCGCGGCTTTCAACTTGTCGTGAGATGGAAAGATCTGGGCGCGGAAAAGGGTGTGGAAATCCGCTCCGGGACCGGCGTCCACGACAAGCGAACGGCCTTCATTCGTTTTCAGTTCATCAATACCATCGAAGAGCGATGCGAGATTGCTTGCTGCTGTCGGACTAAAAAAGAGCGCCTCGGTTTTGAGTGAATTCGCTAATCCGGGCCAATCTATGCCTTGAGTCATCCGCGCGCTCCTGGGAAGCATCGAGCCTCAACCGAACAGCAACGGCCGTTCTCTCAGCTGAAGTGATCGCACCCGCCGCTCTCGACAGATTCGCCAAGACGGTTGGTCACGCGAATAGATGCGCCGCACTGCGCCGTGCAACAGTACCAAGATCGCCGATTCTCACTGTACCATAGCGTAGTGACCCGCTCTCAATCCGCTCAGCCGGCTGGATCCTTTCTTTGATAAAAGGGCAAACCGAGGCTGACTTGGCGTGCTTGGTGCACCACTTCGCGTGCATTCTTGGTGC
>NZ_JBFRFR010000126.1:0-13984 GCF_052114925.1 Bradyrhizobium sp. 2TAF36
ACGACCGGCTCCGGTGAAGACCTCAAGCCGTGAAGACCTCAAGCCGCCGCACCGGCTCCGCGATAGCACTATGCACTGTGTCCATTCTAAGCCTAACGGTCCGAACAAACCGCAGACTCGCAGATCACCCCGTCATCCGGTAGGTGGCCGCTGAACAGCGCTTACACTTATGACGTCTTCGAGCGAAGTAGAGGTCGGTTCGCGTCAACAAAATGCGTCAAGCCAAAACTCCGGGAATCTCTAGGGTTCGCGAATGGACTCATCCAATCCACGAAGCAACGGATAGAGGAAATAGGATATCACGCTGCGCCGTCCGACCTTCATTTCGGCGGTCACCGCCATGCCCGGAATAAATTGAGCGCGCTCTTCCGGCAGCCGAAGGTGAGTGTCGGACAGGTCGACCAATACGCGGTAATAGGGAGCGGTCGCGTGGCGCGCACCTTCGGCTTTCGGATCCGGCGGGAACGCGTCCTGACTGATGACGTGCACCTCGCCCTTGGCCGTCCCGTATTTCTGGAACGGGAAGGCATCAAACTTGATCCGCACGGGCTGGCCTACCGAAACCCGACCGATGTCCTTGCCCTCGACATTGACCTCAGCCCGGAGCGGCTCATCGCGGGGGACAAGCACAAACATCGGCTCGGCCTCACGGGCGACCGAACCGACTGTCCGGCTGGCAATATCCAGCACGATCGCATCGGCCGGCGCCTTCAGCACGATTAATTGCCGGCGAAGCTCGGCCTTCTTGAGGTCTTCGGAGGCGCTGTCCCGCTTCGCGAGCATCTCCACGAGGTCCTGATAAGCCGTCTTGCGAAACTCCTCGCCGTAGACCTTCTGGTCTGCCTGGGCCTTATCGAGCCGATGCTCATAATCGGCCATATTGCCGCGAGTACGCGCCAGATTGCTCTCAACATCAAGACGAGCGTCACGCGAGAGCAGCAAATTCAGCTTCGAGCCAACTTCCTTATCCATCAGCGTCGCACGCATGACCTCGATCGACCTCATCGTCTCGAGCCGCTGAACGAGCACCGCCTCTTCGTTCTGTGCAGTCTTCAGGTTCGCGCGAGCAGAGGCGATCTGCGCGCTGTAGTTTTCCATCTGAGCATCGTAAGTCGCTTTGCGCTGCAGGAATATCTTGCGCTGCAGGACCTGATCGGCGTTGATGGACTGCCCGATGACATAGTCCTCACTATTCACTTCGGCCTTGAGACGGTCGATCCCGGCATTGAACACCCCAACCTTGCCGCGCAACTGGTCCAGATCCGCTTGCGAGAATGTCGGATCGAGCGTTGCCAGCAGGTCTCCGCGATTGACCCGGTCGCCTGGCCTGACATGTATCTCGCGGACAACGGAGGTTTCGAGCGGCTGAACGACGAGATTGGGGCGCGTGGTGACCAGCTTGCCCTGGGCCGTCACAATCATGTCGACCTGCGATCCCGATGCCCAGCCGATCGCGGCGAGTATCAACGCCAGGACACAATAGAGCGTCATGCGGGCGATGCGCGGTGGAGCCCGATTCTCGACCTCAATCGCGTCGGATTGGAATTCCGTCACCACCGGAGGCCGGTGTCTGGCGGGTCTGAACAGCGCGCGTCGCCGCCGTTCGGTCATCGGCGCTTGAGTGCTTGCATCGCCGCGGGATTTCTCAGGCTTGGTCATGCGACCTGCTTCGTCTGCTGGTTCCATAGATGCCGGTAAATCATGCACTTCGACAGCAACCGATCGTGATGATCGACGTCGACGATCCTGCCACGATCGATCACCAGGATCTGGTTTGCGTCTGAGAGCATCGACAGCCGATGCGAGACGATGATGACGGTCCGTCCCTCGGCGATGCGGCGGAGATTGCGCYGGATAATCAACTCGCTTTCGGAATCGAGCGCGCTCGTCGCCTCGTCCAGGATCAGGATGCGGGGGTTAACGATAAGCGCCCGGGCAATCGCAAGGCGCTGCTTCTGTCCGCCGGACAGATTTGAGGCATCCTCCTCGAGCATGGTGTCGAAGCCGCGTGGAAGCCGCTCGATGAATTCATCGGCGCCCGCAAGCTGCGCTGCGCGGACGACCTCGGCAAAGGTCGCGTCGCGCTTCACGCAGGCAATATTGTCGCGAACAGTGCCGCGAAACAGGAAGTTGTCCTGTAGTACCAGTCCGAGATTCTGGCGCAGATGAGTGAGATCGAGCTCCCTCGAATCGTATCCGTCGACCCGCAGCAAGCCCTGCTGCACCGGATACATCCCGGAAATGAGCCGCGTCAGCGTGGTCTTGCCGGAGCCGCTTCGGCCGACGATCCCGAATATCGACCCCGGCGTGATGGAGAAGGAGACGTCATCCAGCGCCGGCGCGCCCTCCGATCCGTAGCGGAACGAGACATTCTCGAAATCGATCTTGCCGGCGAACTCGGGCCGAAGCCCCTCGCGATTGCCGTCGCGTTCGGGCTTCTGGTTCATTACCTCGCCCAGCATCTTCACCGCCAGGGCAACTTCTTGATACTCGTGAACCATTGTCACCATTTGGACCAGTGGTCCCGACACGCGTCCTGCCAACATGTTGAAGGCGACCAGCGCGCCGATGGTCATCTCGCCACTGAAGACGTCCAGCGCTCCAAGCGAAATGATGCCGAGCGTCATCATCTTCTCGAGAAAACCGGTGGTAGACTGGGCCACGGCAGAAATCTTCTCAACGCCGAACCGCATTGTCACTGACTGCGCGCAGCGATCGTCCCAGACCCTGCCCTGCAGCGGTTCCATCGCCAGCGACTTCACCGTACGCATGCCGTGCACGGTCTCGACCAGCAGAGCCTGCCGCGCACCTTCCGCCTGGTAGAGGTTATAAAGACGCCGACGGAACGGTCCCATCAGGAGCACGACGACCATGCCGCTGGCCGCAGTGAAGGCAAGCACCATGCATGTCAATTTGAGACTATAGAGCGCCAGCACCGGAAGGAAAACGAACAGGGACAGCGCGTCGAGTGTCGTCAGGAACAGACGACCGGTCAGGAACTCGCGAATTCGCGCTGCCTGTTGCATATGCTTGACCAGGATGCCGGCCGAAATGTGCTCAAAGAAGGTCACGGGCAGACCGAGGAGATGACCGAACGTCTTGGTTGCGACACGAATATCGACCTTGTTGGTCGCATAAAGCAGAATATAGCGTCGCAGAAATCCGAAGATTGCGTCGAACGCCAGCGCGGCAGTCGCGCCGCCCGCCAGCACATAGAGCGTGGTAAAGCTCTCATGCACGAGCACCTTGTCGATGACGAGCTGGAAGAATATCGGGATCGCAAGACCCAGTGCATAGAGCATAATGGCAGCGATCGCGACGTCGACGAACAAGCGCCATTGACGCGCCAATTCGGGAATGAACCAGCGTAGCCCGAACGTCGGACGATGATCCGATGCAAGCCGCTCGCGCTTGATCAGGACGGCGTCGCCGCCCCAACTGGTACAGAACTTATCCCTAGCGACGATCAGAGGCTCATCCCGGCGYTCGGCGAGCGGATCGAACACACTGACCGCTTCGGCGCCATCGGCCCCATGACCTGCCCCGAGAACCACGATCCAGTTGCCGTTTGAAAGTCGGAGCAGCGCCGGATAAGCCTCTCCCAACCGAAACAGTGCCCCCCAATCGAGATTCGTAGGCGTTGCGCGCAGGCCAGCCTCCTTCGCTATGCGCAGCAACCGGGTCGTCGAGACCGGGGTCCCGTCGATGACATAGGTGTGCTTGAGGCGTTCGACCGGCAGGTCAACGCCGTGATAGGCGGCGGCCTTTGCGAGGCATTCCAGTTCTGTCCGCAATGCCGGACGCAGGGCCTCATCAGCGCTCACAGGCGGAGCTCCCGAGCCCGTGACTTCGGCTTCAACGGAAATTGCTTGAGACATTTGGGGACCGAGGGCTGCCAGACGGATCGCGTTCTGCCGTAATAGTGTGAGACTGGCCAGGAGGGCTCGGCTGGTTGCGCCGCACCGCGCCGGCGTCGATCAACCCCTGCAGCGCCTTCTGCATGACCTCGACCGAGTTCGCAAACGACTCCACTGAAAAGATCAGCCTCTGCTGGAACACCCTCTTCGGCGCATTGTTGGCATCGCGTTCGGTCGGCGAAAGACTGACCAGGTCAACCCGGACGATCGATCCGCCAACGGTGATCTCCTCCACTCCGTCAGTATAAAGTTCGGCATGCATCGAAGCCTCCAATGCTGCGAACTCGATCTCGAATCGCGCGTCGGCCTGCAGCCAAGGGTTCGACGCCGACGATAGTCACGGATCCAGGGCGGCCGCTCGCTTCAAAGCCGGCCTGTTGTTGCTTCGATATCCGTCCGACACTCACGGAAAAATTGCAGGGCGCCGTAAAACCGTGCATCGGAGCGGTCAAAACAGACAACCCGGCTCTTGTGTCAGCATCTCCGACACCTGAAATCACCACCAATATTTCTGCAAATAAATAAATATCGCGGCGAATTAATTGTCAATTGATTATCTCTCAATTCGGCATCCGCGTAATTATTACGATTAATCTAGGTCCTCCCGCAAGCTGAAGTTCCTTCAATTCGATCGGCAATCTTGCTTTCCGCGAATGACTAAGCAAATATCCGTCTCGCCCACGTCAAGCATGAACAGATTCCCGTTTTGAGAACGATTATGCCCCGCCTCGCCTGCCGGCGGGTTCCCCGGTACCACCGAAATTAACTAGAGCGCATTTAATTCATTTGAACGAGGGTGATTTTTCAGTATATTTTAAATACAGGGCAGCATGGCATTCGGCGGCCATACCAAACTACGCTGGCGGCTGTTCCGGCGAGATTAACAAGCGGCAGAGGCGAACGGAATGCTCCAGACCAATATGCTGCAAACTGACAGGCTCCGCGCACCTGCCTTCAATGATGAAGCCGAAGGCGGCGGCATCGGCGAAATCATCAGCGCCGCCCTTGGATTTCTCTGGCGGCAGTACCTGGTGCTCATTCTTGCAGCCGTACTCGGATTGACCGCTAGCCTGATCTATCTGCTGATCACGCCACCGACCTATACCGCCCAGGTCCAGGTCATGCTTGAGAACGCGAAGACACAGTTCATCCAGCAACAATCCATTCTGGCAGAGCCGGCCTTCGACCTCACCTTGTTCGAAACGCAGGTCCAGGTCCTCAAATCGAAAGCAATGGCGATCAAGGTCATCAATYAGCTCAAACTCGCCGACGACCCAGATTTCAAGCAACCGCCCCCGTCCTCGCCCTCCCACTGGCAGCGGCTTCGCGCGGCATTGTTGCCGTCGCCGCCGGACGATCTGCAGCCCGCTCCGACCGGCGAGCCACTGGAAGGGATCGTCACTACGTTTCAAAAGCGCACGGTGGTGGACCGGATCGGTTTCAGCAACCTCATCGAGATCAACTTCAGTTCGAGCAATCCAATACGAGCTGCCCAGATCGCCAACGCAATCGCGAAAGTCTATCTCGCCGATCAGGAGAAAGCGAAGCTGGAGACAAATCGCCGGGCAAGGACTTGGATGCAGGAACGACTGCAGGAGCTCGGAGAGCAGGCGCTCGAGGCTGAACGCGCTGTCAGCGCCTACAAGTCCAAGAACAACTTGATTTCCACTGGGGGAAAGCCGATCGACGATCAGCAGATCACCGATCTCAGCAGCCGATTGGTCGCCGCTCGTGCGCAGACGTCCGATGCTGCAGCCAAGCTGAACCGTTACGAGGCAATTTTGGAGGCCAATCCGGCAAACTCGCCGTCGATCGGCAATTTGGATGCAGCGGGCAGCGACGCACTAAGTAGCCCCATCATCACCAGCCTTCGCCAGCAATATCTCGAACTCGAGCGACGCGTAGCCGAGTGGGTACCACGATTTGGCCGCGACCACGCCGCGGTCGTCAACTTGCGAAACCGGATGCGCGAGCTCCGCGGCTCTATCCTTGACGAGGTCAAGAGATATGCGGAGACGAGCCGGAGCGAATTCGAGGTCGCCAAGCAGCGACAGCAGGAGATTGAGAAGCAAATGTCGGGGGCCGTGGAGCAGTCCCGCTCGACAAATCTGGCTGAGATCACGATCCGCGAATTGGAAAGCAAGGCAAAAAGCTTGCGCAGCCTGCACGATACATTCCTGCAGCGCTACGTGGGGGCAGCGCAGCAAGAGAGCTTTCCGATCGCGGAGGCCCGGGTGATGAATCTCGCGGTGCCGCCGCAGAGCAAGAGCAAGCCGAAGGGCGCAATGGTCATGGCGCTGGGCCTGGTCGGCGGCCTCGGCTTGGGCCTGGGACTGGGCCTGTTCAGGGAGATGATGGATCGGGTCTTCCGCACGTCCGCGCAGATCGAATCGACGCTGGGACTGCCTTGCCTGTCACTGGTGCCGGCGTTGCGAGCTAAAAGGACGTGGGCTTGGAGCCTCGACCACGACATGCGGCGGCGGAGAGTTTCCAGCAGTTCAACGTTCCACGGAACGGTGGTCGGCAAGCCATTATCTCGGTATGCCGAGTCGATCCGCGCCATCAAACTCGCCATAGATCTCAATCCCAGCAAAGCCTCCAATAAGGTGATCGGTATCACCTCCACCCTGCCGAACGAGGGGAAGACGACGATTGCTGCCTCGCTCGCCCAGCTCATCGCCCATAGCGGCAAGAGCTGCATCGTAGTCGATGGAGATCTCAGGAATCCGTCACTTTCGGCCAGTCTTGCCGCGAACGCGACAACGGGTATCGTCGACGTCATCAGCCATAACAGATCGCTCGAGGAGACGATCTGGCGGGATCAAAAGACAAACCTCGCGATTCTCCCGGCGGTCAGCCCAATGCCGGTGCTCCACACCAGCGAAGTGCTGGCCGCGGACTCGATGCGCAAACTATTCGATCAGCTACGCTCGACGTATGATTACGTCATCGTGGACCTTCCGCCCCTGACCCCGCTGGTCGACGTTCGTTCGACGACAACCTTCATCGACTGTTACGTCCTGGTGGTGGAATGGGGGCAGACGAAGGTGGAGGTCGTCAAGCATGCACTGCACACGGCCCCGAATGTTTACGAGTGCCTTATTGGGGCGGTTCTCAACAAGACCGACATCAAGGCAATGTCGCGCTATGACACGCAATGCAGGGACTACTATCGGGACGAGCACTATATCCGCTACGGGCTGACCGGCTCAAACTGACCAATTCATACCCCGCCAAGGATCATGGGCGCAGCGCCCTGTTCCATCATGTTGCAGATTAGCAACAATCACCGATTGCCCTTCAGGTAACCGCGATGATTCTCTGGTCTGAATCACGTATAAATGTACTTTGTACATACTTGGAATTCATACTCGGACGACACTTGGGGAGTATTAGCCATTATCGCGCTGCCAGGATGCGGGAGGATTGTTGCTGTTCTCCTGGCGCTATCTAGCGCCGGGTGCATCATCACGCCTGGATCCGGGCCATTGTCGATGGACGTCCGATCGGCCTCGGAAGGACTTGAGGCCGCCGCCCTCCCCTACGCCCTGGTCAAGCTGACACCCGAGGTTGTCGAAGTTCTCGGCCGCTATACACCAAGGCTGTCCACGGCCTTTGCCGCCAAGACGCCTCCCAAGGCATTCCGCTTCGGCGTGGGCGACACGGTCAGCATCACCATATTCGAATCCGGAGCTGGCGGCCTCTTTACCTCCGACGCCGGCGTCCGCGCCGGCAACTTCGTCACGGTTCCAAACCAGGCCGTGGACGAGAAGGGTTATATTGCTGTTCCCTACGCAGGCACCATCCGGGCACTGGGCCGCACCCCTTCGGAGATTCGCGACGAAATCACGGACAAACTCAAGGGCCGAGCCCTCGAACCACAAGTTATCGTGGCTTTGGCCGAGCAGAACACGTCGTTGATCAGCGTCCTTGGCGACGTGCGGGCCGGAGGCCGCTTCCGCGCCAGCCCGTCCGGTGAGCGCGTTGTCGATGCCGTCGCGCGCGCCGGCGGCCCCATAACGCAAGGTTATGACATGTGGGTGTCGCTCGAGCGCACGGGACACCGGGCAAGCGTTCCGTTCGGCGCACTGATGTACGAGCCTTCCAACAATATTTTTGTGCTGCCGAACGACATCATCTATCTCTACAGCCAACCGCAAACCTTTGTCGCGTTCGGCGCGTCCGGCCTTCAGGGGCAATTCAAGTTCGACGCGTGGCGTGTTTCGCTAGCCGAGGCGGTCGGCAAGCAGGGTGGCATGAACGATGGATTGGCTGATCCATCCTCGGTCTTCCTGTACCGGGGCGAAACGCGGGAAGTGGCCAAGGCAATGGGCGTCGATTGCGGGCCCTTTAAGGGCCCGATCATTCCCGTCATTTATCTGATCAATTTCCGCGATCCGTCAGGCTATTTCCTCGCTCAAACCTTTGAGATGCGGAATAAGGATGTCGTCTACACGTCCAACTCGGCGTCAGTCGAGACCACCAAATTCCTGACCTTCCTGCGAACGATCATGGCCACCGTAAACGACCCGATCATCTACGCCACCAACGCCTACGCGCTGAAAGCCGCTGCCGCCGGCACCGGATCAACCACGGTCATCACGACTCCCCAGCCGATTACCACTACCAGTCAATAGTGTGCGGCGGCGACGCCGAGCCGACATGATCACAATCCCATCTGCTTCGGGGCGGCGCAGTCAGGTCGCGACTTATCTCGATCGGCCAGCATTCTTTACCGATTGCCTACCGGTTGAACCGCATCCGATGCCGGTAAGGACATAGACCCAGCAACCGTCGGCCTGACGATGCTGATCGGACTCCGTAGCTGCTGTACGTGCTGACCTGATGTCGAGGATTTGTCGCCCTCCAGGATCAGGCGCGTTGCCGGCCCTTGGAGCCACTCTCGCTGATCCGAAACTCTTCGATCTTCTTTCCTGATTTCATCGCCGCGACAAGCCACCGGGGTTGCTTGCCGCGTCCCGACCAGGTCTCGGAGGTCTTCGGATTGCGGTACTTTGGGAGCACTCTCGGATACTTTCGTCGCGGCTTTTCGCCTCGGAGCGTACGAGCACCACCCGAATCCGGCATGTCGGCCACGCCCCGACTGAGAACTGCCAGCCTCTTCTCAAGTTCGCGCTTCTCGGCCTCCATCCGGGCCGACAATATCGCGCTGATCTTCTCATGAAGTGACCAGAGATCACCAATAGACATGAACTTGAGTTCGAGTTCTTTCCCCCACATGCGCTTGTCCCCGGCGCCGCCCATATAATGAGCCGTCATATTTCCCTGTTTAATTTGCAATAAAGGAAAAACCAAGAATTTACTAAGGCAAACTTTGGGAAAATCGGTCATTTGCACAATTTTGTGGGGACAAGCTACTCCAGAAGACGTACCAAGCGAGGACAACTCGCAATCGAATATATTGCGCGATTCAAAAGCAGGTAGATGGCGCGGCCTCGCGCAGGCTGTTGGCAGGGAATGCGGACCACTGGCGCAATCTCTCTCACGCCTTTCCCCGAAGCGCTCGCCTCCCGGGCAAATGAGCGGCCGCAACCGGCAGCGAAGAACTTCAGCATCTCTCAAGACGAGACGTCGACCTCGATTTGAGCCTTGAGGCCCGGACGTCCGGCAGTGCCGCGAATCCCATGAAAATCGGCGCGAGAACAACCTCATTAAACATTAGGTCGTCATCGCCCTTTCGCCCAAATACATGAACCGCATTTAATTACATGGCCGCATATTTAATTCTCGACTAACAGATGGAATGATATTAAACAATAATTAATCTGTGACCGGCCTGTCGCATTGCGGCCTGCGGGAAGGTGCCATGATCGGGGTAACCATTGCGAGGGCGAGCCTGCAATCGCGGCGGGATGGCGCATCGAGATGCACGAGTTCGCGAACCGGCACACGCTTGGTCGCGAACTCACGATCCCCTGGCGCGGGCATGCAATCGCCCGATGCCGCTCGGTATCCTGACATCGAAGCCGCCATTGCAGCACCTGCCCGACCCGACCTCTGTCGCCGCGTTCCGTTTGTCCAGGCTTATCCCCCTTCTCTCGCGAGAACATAGATATGACGAAGTTATTTCAGGAAGCGTCTGATTGGAGCCGTATGGCGCTCGGGTTTCAGAATTGGCAACGGATTCCCCAGCGGAAGAAATCAGAGGACGCGTCTATTGCAGAAGACTGGAATTGGTTCTTGTCTGGGGGCCTGTCGCGGTCGCAGGAAGAGTCGGCGAACGCCTCCGCGCTCATAGGGCCGCTGTCCTTCGCAGAGGCGAAAGTCGGACTTGCTGGGCCGGCGGCAGGAGGCCCCGCCCCGATCGCCGCGACGTCGAATCCCGTCGTGATCCTCGACGGCTCTCCCTCGCCGGCCATGGCTGGCGGCCTCACCGGGTCTTTGTTCGCCAAGGCTTCTGCCGTGGCCACACCGGCCAGCGCACCACTTTGTTGCGGTTCGTGCGGCTACATCAATTGCCCAACCCAGGTGATGAGCCAGGGCCACACCAACTCAACCCAGTTGGCTGGCCAAATCGTGCATAGCAGCGGATCCGGAGCTGATTTCGTGCCGACCAGCAAGGTCGGCCTCATGGGCAGCTCCATCAGCGACGCCATGTCAACGCAATTTGTGGCACCGTTGGCGAACTGGAACACGCAGCTGCCTGGCGGCGGCGGCGGGGAGACTGGCACCACACTGACTGGCCAGATCGGGATTCTGTCCGGCTCCGTTACGACTGCGGTAGCTCCTTCGGCATCATCCGGCCTCCGATCGGCGGCTACGTCAGCGTTCACCGCGGCTGATGCGACAACGACCGCGACGGCCGCAGCAACAGCCCTCAACCCGATCGTCCTCGAGAACCAGAAGCAGGGGAATCCTGAAAGCGAGTGGGGTATCGACGGCGCGGGCGACTCGAACATCGAAGGTTTCGCGACGGACATCAGCGTCAATCACGGCTCGACGATCAACTTCAAGATCGACACGGATTCGACGCACTACAGGATCGATATCTACCGCCTCGGATATTATGGCGGCATGGGCGCCCGGAAGGTCGCGACGATCGATCATACCGGGCTGCAGAATCAGCCGGCGCCCTTGCGAGACAGCACGACAGGACTGGTCGACGCCGGCAACTGGGCGGTTTCGGCAAGTTGGGACGTTCCGGCGGATGCCGTGTCAGGCGTCTACATCGCAAAGCTCACGCGTCTGGATGGAACGGCGGGTGAGAATGAAATCCCCTTCATCGTGCGGGACGACAGCAGTCACAGCGACGTCGTATTCCAAACTTCTGATGAGACCTGGCAGGCCTACAATGGATGGGGCGGAGCCAATTTCTACGGCGGTAACGGACCCGCGACCGGCCAAGGCGCCGGCCGCGCCTACGCGGTCAGCTATAATCGTCCGATCGCCACGCGGGGCGGTGTGGGCACGTATGCCGGGCCGCAGGATTATCTGTTCGGCGCCGAATACGCGGGCATCTCCTGGCTCGAGCAGAACGGTTACGACGTCTCCTATATGGCGGGAGTTGACGTCGACCGCTTCGGCAGCCTGCTGCTCAATCACAAGACCTATGTCGATGCCGGCCACGACGAATACTGGTCGGGTCAGCAGCGCACCAATGTCGAGGCCGCGCGCGATGCCGGCGTCAACCTGATGTTCTGGAGCGGCAACGAGGTTTATTGGCGTACCCGCTGGGGCAATAGCATCAGCAGCGATGCGACCGCTTATCGCACATTGATTTCGTACAAGGAGACGTGGGCAAACTCCTCGATCGACCCGAGCGACCAATGGACGGGCACGTTCCGCGACCCGCGTTTCAGCCCGCCGGCAACCGGCGGCGGCAATCCGGAGAACTCGCTCACCGGACAGCTTTTCGACGTCGACGACGTCGGCACCAACCTCCAGTCGATCCAAATCCCCTATAGCGATTCCGATCTACGCTTCTGGCGCAACACCAGCATTGCAAACCTGCAGCCCGGACAGACTGCGTCGCTGGTCCAGAACTATCTTGGCTATGAGTGGGACGACGCGGTCGACAATGGGTTTGATCCTGCGGGCCTGGTGCGGCTCTCCTCGACGACCTTGCCGGTGAATACCTATCTGCTCGACTACGGCAACACCACCGGCGCCGGCGTCTCGACCCACAGCCTGACGCTCTATCGCGCACCAAGCGGTGCATTGGTCTTTGGTGCGGGGACCGTCTTTTGGCCCTGGGCGCTGAGCGACAATCACGATTTGGAGCAAACGCCGACCGACCCGCGTGTGCAACAGGCAATGATCAACCTGCTCGCCGACATGGGCATTCAGCCGGGCACGCTTCAATCAGGACTCGTCGCAGCCACCGCCTCGACGGACCACACTCCGCCGACTTCCACCATCAATCCGCTCGGAACCGTTACGGCAGGAACCATCGTCACGATATCTGGTACCGCCGCGGACGTCGGCGGCGTGGTCGCCGGCGTCGAAGTTTCGACTGACAACGGCGTAAGTTGGTACACGGCCGTCGGCGACACGAACTGGACCTATTCCTGGTCGCCACAGGTCGGCGGCACCTACACCATCCGCACGCGCGCCGTGGACGACAGCGTTAATCTTCAAACGCCGACAGCCGGCATCACCGTGACCGTCACGGCACCGACTTACGTCTCACTGTTCTCGCCGAGCGCAACCCCTGCCGTCGTCAACACCACGGACGCGAGCGCGGTCGAACTCGGGGTAAAATTCCAGACCGCGGCCGCTGGCACCGCAACCGGCGTACGGTTCTACAAGGGCAGCCAGGACACGGGCACCCACACCGGCGAGCTCTGGTCGAGCACCGGCCAAAAGCTTGCAACCGTCACCTTCACCGGCGAGACGGCCAGCGGCTGGCAGAGCGCGACTTTCTCTACTCCGATCACGTTGACACCCGGACAGATCTATACCGTCTCCTATCACACCGAGGTCGGCCACTATTCCAACACGTCCAACTTCTTCACCTCTGCCGTAACCAGCGGTCCACTGACAGCGCCCGCAAGCGGCAACGGCGTCTTTGCCTACGGCAGCAGCAGCGTGTTCCCGACGAACACGTACCAGGCGTCGAACTTCTGGGTTGACGTCATGTTCAACCCCGCCAGCGGTACGACTAACCAGCCGCCGGTGGCAGCGAACGACGTCGGCCCGACGGCAACTCAGGGCGCGCCGGTCACGATCACCGCCGCATCCCTCATCAGCAATGACAGCGATCCCAATGGTGACGCCCTGACCGTCACCGCGGTGAGCGGCGCCACCCATGGGACCGTCACGCTCAACGTGCAGAGCAATCCGCAGAACAACACCATCACCTTCACGCCAGACGCCACTTATACCGGCAACGCGAGCTTCACCTATACGGTTTCGGACGGGCACGGCGGCACGGCTACCGCCAATGTCAGCCTTACCGTGGTGGCGCCAGGACAAACGCCGGTGAGCCTGTTCACTGCATCCAGCGCGCCCGCTGGCTCCTTCCAGGACGGCACCCCGCTCGAAGTTGGAGTCAAGTTCACCACCTCCGTAGCTGGTCAGATCACTGCGCTCAAATTCTACCGCAGTGCGGGCGACACCGGTACCGACATTCTCGATCTCTGGAGCTCAACCGGCACAAATTTGGCGAGCGTTGTCTTCAGCAATACGACCGCCAGCGGCTGGCAAACGGTGGCCCTGCCGACGGCCATCACCCTCACCGCCAACACGACATACGTCGCCTCCTACCACACCACGGGGGCCTATGTTGCAACCAACAACTTCTTTACAAGCGCCGTCACCAACGGGCCGCTGACGGCGAGCGCCACCGGAAACGGCGTCTACGCATACGGCGGCACCAACGCCGCCGGCGTCTTCCCGACCAGCACATGGAGCGCCGCCAACTACTGGGCCGACGTCGTGTTCATCCCGTCCGCGTCGGGCGCCCCGTCGAACACTGCGCCGACGGCGGTCGCCGACGTCGCCGACGCCACCGAGAAGGGCGGCATTGCCAATGGTTCAGGCGGCTCGCCCGCCACCGGCAACGTCCTCACCAACGACACAGATCCCGACACCGGCGACACCAAGAC
>NZ_JBFRFR010000127.1:0-13975 GCF_052114925.1 Bradyrhizobium sp. 2TAF36
ATGCACGACCTCGCCGGCTACACGCCGTTCGCGGGCCGCAAGCTGAAGGGCTGGCCGGTTAGCGTTCTCTCGCGCGGCCGGGTGATCATCGACGGCAACAAGTGCCTCGCGGAGGCCGGCAGCGGCAAATTCCTGGCGCGCGGCGGCGGGCTGCACATCCACTTGGCGCCCTCGGCACCCGGCTTGTCGAGATCGTTTGCGGTGAGGAACAGATATTGCGGACAGGTCTCGGCGAAGACCTTCAACCCCTGCCCGCGCGAATCGCGGATGACCTTGGCGCCTTCGGCCGTGGACACATGGAAGATCATGATGGGCTGGTCGATCAGCGCCGCCATGCCGATCAGCCGGGTAAAGGCTTCCGCCTCCGACACGCGGGCATGGCTGACGGCGTGGTATTTCGGCATGGTGTAGCCGCGCGCAAGCAGGCGCTTCACCATCCAGGCGATGATGCCGTGATTTTCGGCATGGGCGCACAACATCGCGCCGGACTGGCGTGCGGCCAAGAGAATGTCGAGCAGCGGCTCATCGTCGACCTTGAGCCGGTCATAGGTCATGAAGATCTTGATCGAGCCATGGCCCTGCTTCACCAGCGCCGGAATGTGCTCCTCGACCGTCTCCTTGGTCGCATCCGCAATGATCATGTGGAAGGCGTAGTCGATCACGGCGCCCTTCTTGGCCAGCGCGTGATAATCCTCCACCACCTGCGGCAGCTTCATGCCGACATGCTGGGCAGCGAACGGGATCACCGTGGTGGTGCCGCCGAAAGCGGCAGAGACGGTCGCGCTCTCGAAGGTGTCGGCATTCATGATGCCGGCCGCGGACAACTGCTCGATATGGGCGTGGCTGTCGACGCCGCCGGGCAGCACCAGCTTGCCGCGCGCGTCGATCTCGCGCTTCGCCGCAGGCAGYCCGCGGCCGACGGCAACGATCGTCTCGCCGGAAATGGCGACATCGGCCTCGAACACGTCGGTCGTGGTGGCAACGCGGCCGCCGCGGATGATCAGGTCGTAGGTGGGTTCAGTCATGAGGCACTCCATGATATGCCTGAGCTACGTGATCGCCATTTCAAGGGAAGACCAACATGCCCCGGCCGCGCATTCTCGTCATCAATCCGAACTCCAACCCTGCGGTCACGCAAGGGCTGGAGGATGCGTTGAAGCCGCTCGGCTTCGAGGGCGGGCCGGAACTGGTCTGCCAGTCGCTGGCCGAAGGTCCGTTCGGCATTGAAAGCCAGGCCGACGTCGACGGCGTCGCGATGCAGCTGCGAAAACTGGTCGAAGGCGACAACAGCTCGGCCGCGTTCGTCATCGCCTGCTACAGCGATCCCGGGCTTCAGGTCTGCCGCGAAGGCACCGACCGGCCCGTGTTCGGCATCGCCGAGTGTGGCGCGCTGACGGCGCTGGCGCGTGCCGAAACCTTCGGCGTCATCGCGATTGCCCAGCGCTCGATCCCGCGTCACATGCGCTATCTCAGGCAGATGGGACTGACCGAGCGCCTTGCAGGCGAACGGCCGCTCAACATGAGCGTCGCCGAAACCGCCTCGGGCGAAGGCACGCTGGCGAAGATGATCGAGGTCGGCCGCGTGCTGCGCGACGAGGACGGCGCCCACGCCATCGTGATGGGCTGCGCCGGCATGGCGCGCCATCGCCGTCCGCTGGAAGAAGCGCTTGGAATTCCCGTGATCGACCCGACACAGGCGGCCGTCACCATGGCACTGGGTACGGTGCAGTTCTCGGCTCACTAGGCGTCCTTCAGCTCGTTGGCGTCCTGCCGCGCGAGCCATTGCGCGTGGCTCTCGCGCACAAGCGCAAACGTATCCCGCTGCGTCGTGTAGAGATTGCCGAACATGCGCCCGATCGGCCGGTAGGCGTCGAGATCGACATACATGTTGGTCTCGTCGACGAGGCCCTCCCGGGCATGAACCCGGAGCACCTCGCCGACCAGCAGTTCGCGATCGGGCGAGAAATTCAGTACGACGTGACGGCGGCATTCGAGAGCAAATGGTGCAGCCGCAAGGCGCGGCACCTTCACGTCAACTGAGGGAAACGTCGCAAGCCCGGTCGCCGCGACCTCGCTGTCACCAGAGGGAAAATCGACCGCGCAATCATTCATCGCGGCAGACAGCGCCTCATCCACCATGTGAACCACGAACTCGCCGTCGCGATGGATGTTGCGGGTGGTGTCCTTCGGGCCGTGATCCGGCTTGTGCTGGAGCCCGAGCACGATCAGTGCAGGGCTTTCGGAGAAGACATTGAAGAAGCTGAAGGGCGCGGCATTCACCGCTCCGTTCGCGTCCAGCGTCGTCACCAGCGCGATCGGCCGCGGCACGACCACGCCGCAGAGCAGCTTGTAGCGGTCGCGCGGATCGAGCTCGCGCAAGGAAATGCCGGATGTGCCCTTGTCCGCCATCGGCGTCACTTCTCCGGCGGCGGCACCGCGCCGGTCTGGCTGGTGATCAGGCCGTAATGCTCGATGCGGCGATGCTGGGCAAAATTGAAGATCGTGGTCTTGCCGAACGTCGTGGCGTCGAGATCGCAGGCGTGAACCAGGACTTCGTCGCCCTCCGTCTTGGCCTCGGCGACGATCTCGCCATCGGGATCGACGATCAGGCTGCCGCCGAACAGCGGATGGCCGTCCTCGACACCCGCCTTGGCCACCGCGACCACCCAGGTCGCGTTCTGATAGGCGCCGGCCTGCACCGAGAGACGGTTGTGGAACAGCCGCTTCTCGACGCCCTCCTCGCTCTTCTCCGCATTCACCGACGGCGTGTTGTAGCCGATCAGCACCATCTCCACGCCCTGCAAGCCCATGACGCGATAGGTCTCGGGCCAGCGCCGGTCGTTGCAGATGGCCATGCCGATGATGCCGCCCAGCTCGCGCCAGACATTGAAGCCGAGATCGCCCGGCTCGAAATAACGCTTCTCCAGATGCTGGTGCGACCGCTTGGTGTCGTAGTCCACATGCCCTGGCAGATGGACCTTGCGATATTTGCCGACGATCTTGCCGGACTTGTCGGTCAGGATCGCGGTGTTGAAATGGTGGCCGTCCGGCGTCAGCTCGGCATAGCCGAAATTCATCGCCATCTGATGCTGCGCCGCACGCTCGAACAACGGCTTGGTCGCTGCGTTCGGCATCTCGCGCTCGAACCAGATGTCGGCCTCCGCCCGGTCCTCCGAATACCAGCGCGGGAAGAACGTCGTCAGTGCCAGTTCCGGGTAGACGATCAGGTCGGCGCCTTTGGCTTTCGCCTCGTCCATCAGCGCGATCATGCGCCTGACCACGGCCTCGCGGCTGTCGGCCTTCTGGATCGGGCCCATCTGGGCGGCGGCAACAGTGACGATACGCATCAGCGAGTTCCTGATTTCTTGGTGAGGCTGGGGATCGCAGCTTGAGGGGCGTGCCGGCGCGCGCAGCATAACGCGGTCCTGCGCCGTTTTTCCAGCCAAGCAGCTTTCATGCCGTCCGCCCCCATTCGGCATCCTGCAAAAGCCGCCAGTTGATCTTGTTGCTGGCGGTGCGCGGCAGCTCATCGACGAAGACGACGGCGCGCGGCGCCTTGTAGCTGGCCATCGCGCCGCGAGCCCAACCGACGATGTCGTCCGCCGAAATCGTCGCGCGCGCGGCTTCATCGAGCACCACCAGCGCCTTGACGGTCTCACCGCGGTAGTCGTCGGGGGTCGAGACGATGCAGCATTCCCGGATGGCGCGGTTCTGGTACATCGCGGCTTCCACTTCGGCCGGCCACACCTTGAAGCCGCTGACATTGATCATCCGTTTGAGGCGATCCACCGCGAAGAAATAGCCTTGGGCATCGCGATAGCCGAGATCGCCGGTGCGCAGGAACCGCTTTCCCGAGCGCTCGATGAAGGACTCAGCGTCGGCCTGCGGCCTGTTCCAGTAGCCTTGCAGCACCTGCGGCCCGTGCACGACGATCTCGCCGACGACATTGTCGTCGAGCTCGATCAAGGTCTCGGGATCGACGATCCTCGCATCGGTCTCCTGCACGGCAATGCCGAGACACTGCCGCTTCGGGGCCGCCATCGGATTGAGATGGGTCGGCGACATCGTCTCGGTCATGCCGTAGCCCTCGACGAAATCGAGGCCGAAGCGGCCTTTGAGCCGTTCGGCTACCGCGGTCGGCATTGCCGCACCACCTCCGGTCAGCACCTTGAGTTTCGCAAAGCACCGATCGCGGAACCGGACGCTTGCGAGCACGTCGACGATCATGGTCGGCGCGGCGTTCCAGAACGTGACGCCGTAGGTCTCGAACAGATCCGGCAGCAGATCCTTGTCCCAGCGCGCCATCAACAGCAGCGTGGCGCCTGTTACCACCGCGGCGTTCATCGAGCCCTGCATGCCCGCGACATGGAACAGCGGCATGAAGCCGGTCATCACGTCGCTGCCGTCGAGTCCATACCAGCGTGCCTGCAGGACTGCGGTGAACAGCGCGCTGCGATGGGTATGCATGCAGGCCTTGGGCTTGCCTGTTGTCCCCGACGTATAGGGCAGGATCATGAGATCGTCCGGCCCCGCGCTCATTGCGCCTGGCTGCAAACCTTGCGCGATCGCAGATGACCAGGAATGCCAGCCTGGCGACGGCGGTATCTTCGACGGCGCCTCGGTGATGCATGAAGGCAGCGTATAGGGCGTGGCGGCCGGCACTTCGTCGCGATATTGTGCGACGATCGTATGGGAGATGGCTTCGCCCACCAGCGGCACGAATATTTCGCTCAGTTCGCTTCCAATGATCGCGACCCTGGCGCCGCTGTCTTCGGCAAGATACGCGATCTCAGCCGTCTTGTTCATCGGATTGACCGGCACGATCACGGCGTCCGCCCGCATCACCGCGTAGTAGGCGATGACATATTGCGGCGAGTTTTGCAGCGCGATCATGACGCGATCGCCGCGCTTCACGCCGCAAGCGTTCTGCAGGAAGCCGGCCAAGGCATCGACCCGTGCGCGTAGCTCGGCATAGCTCAGGCTCGCACCATAAAACACCGTCGCCGGGTGCGACGGCCGATCCTTCGCCGCGCGTGCCAGCGCGTCGTACAGCGTCCCCTCCGGCATCGCGAGATGCCAGGGCTCGTCCGCCGGCCAGGCCGGCGAGCGGTAGGACGCTGCGGGGTCTGCGCTCACCCGTGCTCCTCGTCTGCGATGTCGAGGCCGTGGTCGAGCGCATCCAGCAGCCGCTCGGCTTCCTGCTCCGAGATCACCAGCGGCGGCGCCAGGAACAGCGAAGTCTGCTCACCGCTGGTTCCAATCACGGCGCCCGCCTCCAGTGCGCGCTCCGCCACGCGCGAGGCGATCGGGACCTCCGTGGTGTCGGCATGCCAGGAGCGCCAATCCGGACCGTGCAGCTCCACCGTCCAGTGCAGCCCCTGCCCCGCCACGCGCTGCACACTCGGATGTTTTTGCGCGATCGCGAGCAGCCGGCGAGTGAACAACTTTTCCAGGCTCGCCACGCGCTCGAGGATTTTCTCTTCGCTGACGACCTTCAGGTATGCGCTGACGGCGGCCATGCTGATGGGATGGCCGCGCAGCGTGCCGTAATTCTGCCAGCTCGTGCCCTTGAGCCGCTCGATGATGTCTTTCGACACCACGACCGCCGCGACCGCAGCCGCTCCGCCGCCGAGCGATTTTCCGAGCGTCACGATATCGGGGCGGCTTTCAGCGCCCTGGAACGCGAACCAGCGGCCTGCGCGGCCCGCGCCGGTGACGACCTCATCCGCGATCCAGTACGATCCCGCTTGCCGGGCGTGGCGCGCCACCTCGTCCTGATAGGCGCCGTCGTAGTAGATGCCGCCCTGGGTGTAGTCGATGATCGTCGCCGCGGTGTCCGACAGCAGCCGCGTGGCATCCGTCAGATATTCGCTGGGCGGCGTGTTGTTGGCCGGCGCGCCATAGATCGCGCCATCCGGCGCCGGGAGAATCCGCACCGGTGCCATCGGCGCCGGTAGCTTCGAGCCGCCCGCGTGCACCGCGAGGCCGCCGTGCCATTGCGGCTGCACCGTCATGCTGCGCGACAGGCCGGTGATGCCGTGATAGGCGCGCTCGCGCGTCGCCAGCGCAGACCGCTGCGTCAGCGCCTGGCAGAGCGACAGCGCCATGTCGTTGGCCTCACTGCCGCTGATGCAGAAGCGCACCGCGCCGACCCAGTCGTCTTCGCCTTTGAATGCGGTGATCATCAGGTCGTCGGCGGCCTGTTCGCGGCCGACCCAGGTCCAGCCTTCGTTCACGACGGGCGTATCGGCCGCGCGGCGGATCGCCTCCACCATCGCGGGGTGACGATGGCCGAGGCCGCCGCCGGTGTTGCTGCCGTCAATCAGCTTGCGGCCATCGGACAGGTGAAAGTAGACGCCCTCGCCGCCGACGACGGCCATGGGCGCGCTGTCGCCCGCGTTCAGCCCGGTTCGCAACAATCTGCTCATCGCAATCCCCTCACTCCGCGGCCGCGGCGCCATAGCCGCCGCCGCCGCACATCTCGATCGTGACGAGATCGTCTTGCTGCAACACCAGGTTCGATTTGCCGTCGATGGCGACGTTCGCGCCCTGCCTGATCAGCGAGATGCGGCAGGCCTTGCCGGCTTCGCCGCCCTGCATGCCGAATGGCGGGATCACCATGCGCTCGATGCAGGTGGTCAGGTGCATCGAAGGCGCGAGGATGCGATAGGTGCGAACCGAGCCGTCACCGCCGCGATGCGCGCCCGCGCCGCCGGACTGCCGGCGAATGGCCTGCTGCTCCAGGCGGATCGCGTAGCTCGCCTCGATCACCTCGACCGGCGTGTTCGACGTATTGGAGAGATGCACGCGCGTCGCCGACATGCCGGCCCGATCATGCCGCGCGCCCTCACCACCGCCGTGAACCTCGTAGAGCATCTTCCACGAGCCGTTCTGACGCGGCTCGGCAAAGAACAAGACGCCCGCGGTGGTCGCGCCACCGGCTGACAAGCGCTCCGGAATAGTGTCCTGCATCGCGCGAAAAATCGCATCGACGATGCGCATGGACGTCTCGTGGTTGCCGGCGGCAACGGACGCCATCCAGCCCGGCTCCAGGATCGAGCCCGGGCGTGTGATGATGGTCAAAGGCCGGAGCGCGCCCGCATTCTGGTGCATGTCGCGGCCGCTCATGATGCGTGCGGCATAGGCGACAGCTGAGCGCGCCATGAACGGCGTCGTGTTGCAGAAATTGGAGACGCGATCGCAACTGCCGGAGAGGTCGAAGGTCGCCTCGTCGCCGCGAATGGTGATTTTCACATGGATGCGCGCAGGTGCATTGTTGACGCTGCCGTCGTCGAGATAATCTTCGCCCTCGTAGACGCCATCGGGCAGGTCGCGGAGCGCCTCCCGCATCTCGATTTCGGAGAGATCGTGCAGGCGCGATTGCGTCGCCGTGAACACCGCCTTGCCGTGCTCGCGGCAGAGTTCGACGATGCGCCGCTCGCCGGCCTTGGTCGCGGCGATCTGCGCGAGCAGGTCGCCCTCACAGGATTCGGGATCCCGGACGTTGGCCTTGAGCAGCTGCACGATCGGCGTATTGACGCCAGCTGACGTGGCGATCAGCACCGGCGGAATCCGCATCGCCTCCTGGAAAGTGTCGATCGCCTTGGCAAAATAGCTGCCGGGCCAGGTGCCGCCGATGTCGGGCCAATGCGCGAGGCTCACCGCGAACGCCACGATCTCGCCGTCGACAAAGACGGGACGCACGACCTTGACGTCGTTGAGGTGATTGCCGCCGAGCGCGCCGACATTGTAGATCAGCACGTCGCCGTCGTTCAGGCTCTCGACCGGAACGACCTTCAAGAGTTCGGGGATCGTGTAAGCCATCGCGCCGAGATGGATCGGGATGTCGCGGCCCTGCCCGACCAGGCCGCCGCGGCCATCCGTGATTGCTGATGAGAGATCGCCGGCCTCGCGCAGCAGCGGCGAGCGCGCCGAGCGCGTCATCACCAGGCTCATTTCCTCGGCCGCGGCCGAGAGCCCGTGCCTGATAACCTCGACGACGAACGGATCGAGCTTCATGCCGCCCTCCGCGTCAGGAACAGATTGCCTGATACATCGGGTTTAGCTTGCCAGCCCGGCGGGACCACCACCGTTGACCATGCGTCTTCGATGATCGCGGGGCCGCTGACGACATCGGCCAATTTGGCGCGATCGATGATGGCGGTCGGGATATCGTGGAGGCCGTCGAATGAGCAGGCTCGCTTGCCTGATGACACCGCCCTCACCGCAGTCGCCGGCCGGCTCACCACCGTCGTCGACGGGCGCCGCGCCTGCATGCGCACGGATTCGATGACGCAGGGCTCGCTGGTCGCATAGCCGAACAGTTCGTGATGCCGCGCCAGAAAGTCCTTCTTCAGCTTGGTCACGTCGAGCGGCAACGTGAACGGCACCGGAATGGCATCGTTCTGCGCCGCGTAGCGCATCAGCGCCACCAGCTCGACCTGGATCTCCGCCTGCGCAACGCCGTTGGCGATCAGCGGCGCCGACGCATCGTCCATCAGCGTCCCGATCCGCTCCGACACCCGGGCGAGATCGATACCGTCGAGGGCGGCGCGTAGCGTCTGCTGCTGGAGGAAGCTGAAATCGGCGGTGAGACAGCCCAGCGCCGAGAATGCGCTCGAAGCGCTCGGCACGACAACCTCTGCAATCCCGTAGAGATCGGCAAGGCCCGCGGCATGCATCGGACCGCCACCGCCGAAGGCGAGCAGCGTGCAGTCGCGTCCGTCGATACCACGTTCGACCGTGACGCGGCGAAGCGCACGGGCCATCGTCGCATTGGCGACCTTGATGATGCCGAGCGCGGTTTCGGTCAGACTCAGCCCCAGGGCGCGCGCGATCGGGTCGATGACGCGTTCCGCGGCCTTGATGTCGATGCCGATGCGGTCGCCAAGCTTGGTCTCGGGATTGAGATAGCCGAGCACGGCATTGGCATCGGTGATGGTCGGCTCAGTGCCGCCGCGGCCGTAGCAGGCCGGCCCCGGCTCGGAGCCGGCGCTCTCCGGCCCGACCGTCAGGCCGCCGGGACCGTTTCGCACGATCGATCCGCCGCCGGCCCCGATGGAATGGACCGCAAGCATCGGCTGACGCAGCGGCTTGTCGCCGAGCATGCGGCCGTCGGTCATCTCGGCCTGACCGTCGACGATCAGGCAGACGTCCGTCGTGGTACCGCCCATGTCGAAGGTGAGCATGCGCGATGTGCCGAGCTGGCGCGCGATGCTGACCGATGCGGAGACACCGGCGGCCGGCCCCGACATCGCCATCACCAGCGGCCGCCGCTTCACGGCCGAGATCGGGACCATGGCTCCGGCCGAATGAAACACCTGCAAGCCGGCGCCGATCGGCAGCCGCTGCTCCAGCTCGCTGAGATATTCCACCGCGATCGGCATCGCGGCCGCGTTGAACACGGTCGCGGACGTCCGTTCGTATTCGCGCGCCTCGGGATTGACCTCATGCGACAGCGAGACGTGGGCGACGACGCCCTTGAGGCGCTCGCCCAGCATCTTTTCGTGCACGGGATTGGCGTAGGCGTGAAGCAGTGCGACCGCGACGCTCTGCACGCCGGTCTGCTTCAGCCAGGCCACCAGACGCTCGATCTCGGTCTCATCCAGCGCCTTCAGCACCCGGCCCTCGTGATCGAGGCGCTCGGCGAGCCCAAAGCATCGTTCGGGCGGCACCAAAGGCGGTGATTTCGGCGGAATGTCGAGACGATAGAGATCGCGGCGGCGATAGCGCGCAATCTCCAGCACATCGGCGAACCCTTCGGTCGCGACCAGCGCCACCTTCGGCAGCCGGTTCTCGACGATGGCGTTAGTCACGCGCGTGGTGCCGTGCACGAAGCGCCTGACCTCGCTCTTGCGCAGGCCCACCGCCTCGATCGCCTCCAGCATCGCCTGAACCGGCGCGTCGGGGCGCGACGGCACCTTTGCGATCCGCGCCTCCGCGGAGTCACGCCTGATGGCGATGATGTCGGTGAAGGTGCCGCCGATATCGGTGCCGACTTCCCAGTGATTTTCGGAGGAACTCATGTGCGGGGTCAGTTACGGATGACGTCCGAACCGGACGCCGGGTGCTTGCCGTCCATCGCAACGTCCAATGCCAAACCGAGAGCGCTCATCATCATCCCCTGTCATGCCACCGCCTGCGAGCGTGCGACAGAGCGATGGGCTCGGGATAGGGCCAGAGTTGTCGCAAACCACTAGACCAGCGCAGGACCGACATCATGCAGCGCAACACCGGCTGCACGTTTTGGTGCAGCCATGCCCGCGCAGAGAGCACACGAACGCGAACCGTTCCACGCGACAAACGTGCAGCGCACCACGGATTTCTCCGCGCAAATCGTGACGCCCGCTGCACTGCAATCGGAGCACTCAAAAACGTCTGTCTAATTTCCAGGCGATTGAACGGCGTTGCGGGATAGCCGCATGCCTACGAGCTATGCACGACGGTCGGCTCAGCTTCTCTTTATTGTACGAACAGTAAGAGAGGATATTGCCGGGTCGGATGGTGCGTCGCGGCGACCGCTGCCGATGCAAGCCGCGATTCTCGCAAGCAGCGGCGCGGCATCCTCGACCCGCAGCCGCCCGTAGCCGAACACCAGGCCCTGCCGCGTCGGCTGCTCCAGAAAGTTTTGCGAGAGCGGCTGGACGTGGATGCCGGCCTGCTTCAGGACCGCGGCCGCTTCTCGGTCGCTCCTCCGTGCCTGCATCGCGTCAGTGAACAGCGCCACCAGATGCAATCCGGTGACGGCGGAGGATACGGTGAGATCGTCAGGCATCAGCGCTGTGATCGCATCGATCAGTGCCTTCCGGCGCGCGGCGTAGATCCGCCGCATCCCGCGCAGATGCCGCAGCAGGTGCCCTTCCCGCATGAACTCGGCCAGAGCGAGCTGTCCGATGCCGGAGGTATGCACATCGATGCGCGCGCGGCCCCTGGAAAAGCCCTCGATGAAATGCCTGTTGGCGACGATGTAGCCGAGCCGCAAATTCGGCATCATGATCTTCGAGAAGGTACCGAAATAGATCACCCGCCCCTCGCGATCGAGCGAGCGCAGCGAGGCGATCATGCTGTCCTGGTGCCTGAACTCCGAATTGTAATCGTCCTCGATCACCCAGACGTCGTTCTTGTTGGCCCAGTCGAGCAGTTCGAGCCGCCGCTCCAGCCCCATACTGACGCCGAGCGGATATTGATGCGACGGCGTGACCACGATCAGCTTCGCGCCCGGTGCGCGCCGGATTCCTTCTGAGACGACGAGGCCCTTGTCATCGACCGGAATTGGAACGAGCTTCGCGCCGGCGGCCGTGAGCGCCCACCGGGCCTCGACGAAGCCGGGCTCCTCGACCCAGACCTCGTCGCCGGGATCGAGGATCATCCGGCTGCAGAAATCAAGCGCGCCCGATGTGCCTGAGGTGACGACGACCTCTTCCGGCGAGCAGACGAGCCCGCGCACCGAGCCGAGGAAGTTCGCGATCTCGCTCCGCAAGCGCGGATGGCCCTCCGAGGGAAGATCGAGACACTCCTGCTCTCTTGGATTTTGCCAGGACTGGCGCAACAGGCGCGACCAGTCCTTGAATGGGAAGGTCGAGATGTCAGGCGCGCCCGGGCTGAATTCCGACGGCCAGTTGGTCTCGTAGTCGAAGGCAAGCAGCGAGCGCCAGCGCTCCGACATGTGGGCGGGCTTGGCCGCAGGCGACGTCGCGGACGAAGGCGCGGCATGTGGGGTCGCCACTGACGCCACCATGACACTGCCGCGCGGCATCGATGCAAGATAGCCCTCGGCGTAGAGCAGATCCCAGGCGGTCAACACCACCGTGCGCGAGCAGCCCAATTCGCGCGCGATCTCCCGGGATCCCAGAAATTGCGTTCCAGCCGGAAAGACGCCGCGCAAAATGCCGTCGCGGATGTGCGCCGCGATCTGCAGATGCAGCGGCACGGCCGAATTCCGGTCGATATGCATCCCGGCAAGGGACACGCGCTTGCTCGGGTGACGGCTGTTGTCCATGTCTCGCCCGTCAGGCAACGCAGGTCCTATCCACCGTCATTCCGGGGCGCGCCACTTGGCGCGAGCCCGGAATCCATTTTCCCTCTTTACGTGCGGCGCGATGGATTCCGGGTTCGCGCTTCGCGCGCCCCGGAATGACAACGCGACTCTTCCTTACGCGCTCGCCTGGGTCACGAACTTCGTGTTCAGGTAACCCTCGATCGCCTCGAGGCCGCCCTCGGAGCCGTAGCCGGAATCCTTGATGCCGCCGAACGGCACTTCCGGCAGCGCGAGGCCATGGTGGTTGATCGAGACCATGCCGCTCTCGATATCGGAGCCGATCGCCTGCATCGTCTTGGTCGAGGTCGTGTAGGCATAGGCCGCAAGGCCGTACGGCAGGCGGTTCGCCTCGGCCACCACCTCGTCATAGCTGCGGAACGATGTGATCGGGGCAAGCGGTCCGAACGGCTCCTCGTTCATGATGCGGGCATCGCGCGGCACGTCGGTGATCACAGTCGGCTCGAAGAAGAAGCCTTCGTTGCCGATGCGCTTGCCGCCGGCCTGCACCTTGGCGCCGCGCTGCACAGCGTCGGAGACCAGACCTTCCATGGCGTCGACGCGTCGCGGGTTTGCCAGCGGGCCCATGCGGGTGTCCTTGTCGAGGCCGTTGCCGACCTTCAGGTTCTTGGCCGCGGCGACGAACTTGTCGACGAAGGGCTGATACACGCTCTCATGCACCAGGAAGCGCGTCGGCGAGACGCAGACCTGGCCGGCATTGCGGAACTTGTTGGCCGAGAGGATCTTGGCGGCGTTGTCGAGATCAGCGTCCGCGAACACGATTGCCGGCGCGTGGCCGCCGAGCTCCATGGTGACACGCTTCATGTGCAGGCCCGCGAGTGCGGCCAGATGCTTGCCGACCGCGGTCGAGCCCGTGAAACTGATCTTGCGGATGATCGGGTGCGGAATGAGATATTCCGACACTTCCGACGGCACGCCGAACACCAGCTGGACGACGCCGGCCGGAATGCCCGCGTCGGCGTAGGCGCGCACCAGCTCCATGCAGCTTGCCGGGGTTTCTTCCGAGCCCTTGACGATGATCGAGCAGCCGGCGGCGAGCGCGGCCGAGATCTTGCGGACCGCCTGGTTGATCGGGAAATTCCAGGGCGTGAACGCGGCGACCGGGCCGACCGGCTCCTTGGTCACGAGCTGGGAGACATTGCCCATCCGCGGCGGCACGATGCGGCCATAGGCGCGGCGGGCCTCCTCGGAGAACCAGTCGATGAGGTCGCCGGCAAGCATGGTCTCGCCTTGGGCTTCCACGACCGGCTTGCCCTGCTCCATGGTCATCACGGGTGCGATCTCGGCGGCGCGCGAGCGGATAATGTCGGCGGCCTTGCGCATCAGCTTGTAGCGGTCGAACGGCGAGGTCTTGCGCCAGATCTCGAAGCCGGCCTTGGCGGCCTCCAGCGCGCGGTCAAGGTCCTGGCGCGAGGCGTGCGGGGTCTTGCCGATCGGCTGGCCGGTGGCGGGGTTGAGGATGTCCTCCGACTTGCCGGAGGTGCCGTCGGTCCACTCGCCGGCGATGAACATCTGAACTTTCGGGTACATCCCTGGTGTCTCCTGCATGATTTCGGCGGCGATCAGCATTGGCGCCCGGCCGCCTCATAAGTGAGCGCAGAGCTACACCGAAAGGCGGCCGGCGAAAAGAGATCAATGATGCCGCAGCAGCGCGAGGATGGTATGCGCAACAGACGACATGGCGTCGTCCCGATACGATTATTTTTCCGTCACACCAGGCTCGACTTGCCGCGGCTCAGCACCTCGCCCGCGCCCTTGTCGCCGACGATCCTGCCCTGCTCGTACACCACGCGGCCCCGCGCGATGGTGGTGACAGGCCAGCCGGTGACGTCAAAGCCCTCCCACGGCGTATAGTCCGCGCCGTGGTGCAGGTCGGCCTGCTGAATCGTCTTTGTCAGCTTCGGGTCCCACAGCGCGATG
>NZ_JBFRFR010000128.1:0-13889 GCF_052114925.1 Bradyrhizobium sp. 2TAF36
TTCCTCGACAGTCCTAACCTCGATCGCGGGCCCAACCGTGTTGTTGATCAGATCTCGCATCCCAGCAACCAGGCGGTTGATGTCCGTCGCCTTCGGGTCGAGAGTCTGCCGTCGTGAAAATGCCAGCAATCGATGCGTCAATGCGGCTGCGCGGTTTGCGGCACCTCGCGCCATTGAGATATATCGATCGACATCCTTGTAGCGCGCCTGTGCGATGCGAATTTGTAAGAGCTCGAGGCTGCCGGAGATTCCCGTGAGCAGATTGTTGAAGTCGTGCGCCAGGCCGCCCGTCAACTGGCCGACCGCCTCCATCTTCTGGGACTGACGCAAGGCGTCTTCGGCTTTGGCGAGCGCGTCCTCCTGCCGGCGCTGCTCCGTGATATCCCGCGCCACGCAGTACAGGAGTCCGTCCGCATTTACAGCCGTCCATGAGAGCACACGATAATCGCCGTTTTGCGTCCGCATGGTATTCTCGAAGTTGAAGGTCTTTTCCGTTGCCGCAAGGCGATTGAACTCCGCACGGAACGCCCGCACGTCGTCCGGGTGCTCAAGCCATTCCGAAGTCTTGCCAAGAATGTCAGCGGAGAACCATCCAAGGATGCGCTCCCAGGCCGGATTTACACTGATCCAGACGCCGTTGATGCTCGCGACGCCCAGCATGTCTTGACTGACCTGCCAGATCTGGTCTCGCTCCTGGGTGCGCTCAGCCACCCGAAGCTCCAGAGTCGAATTCAAGCTTCGCAAAGCTTTCTCGGCAGCATGCCGTTCGTTCACGTCGTGAAGAATTGCGGTCACGAATACGTGGCCGGCGCTGAGCCAACGGGAAGCTGAGACCTCCAGATAACTGCTAGAACCATTCGCCCGGCGAGCTACTAGTTCGATCGGTCGCGACGGGCTTGGATTGTCCAGAACCTCTCGCCAGAATTCGTTCCACACTCCGGAATCATCGAACAGAGGTGAAAGCGGTCGGCCAATCAATTCCTGTTTGGTGTAGCCCAACTCGCGCAGAGCCGCGGGGTTGGCGAATTGGATCAGACCCGAGGCATCCACAGTGAGGATGGCATCCGGCGCGCTTTCGACAACGGCGTCATAACGCGCGTTCTGTCGCTCGCGAAGCACTCGCTCCCGATGCGCGGACGCTGTAACGTCTACGATCTGCACAACACAGCTAAGCCCTGGCATGGTCCCGATCGGTCGAACCGAAATATTGTGAACCATCTCCAGTCCAGCCCGCGTCCTGAGCGGCAGCAGGTTGCGATTGAGAGTGTGTGTCAAAAAGCTCGACGAATTCAGCGTCAAAGCCTCGGAGATCGAGGCAGCAAGTCGTGCGGAGAGTTTACCGGAGAAGACCTCAGCGAGCGTCCTCTTATCTGCTTGCGTCGCCGTAACTCCACTAGCCGACGCGAGCCAATCGTTCCAGCCGATCACTCGCTGGTTGTGGTCGAGAACCGCGACGCCAGCGTCGAGCGCGTCGATCGCAGCAAGCAGCAGTTCCCGTTCAAGCTCGATCATTGAGAGATACGCTTTAGCCGGTCGCCCGTTCGATGAATTCGTCGAGCAGGTGCGTCAATGCGGTGAGGGAAGGAAGATCCATAATCATGGCGATGTAGCCGCTAATATCACGCTCACGAATGGCGAAGTCGATGTAGAGAAACATCACCACATCGCCTGCTTCGGGGGGCGGAGCGAGACTGAAGAACGTGGTCGCGTTGCCTCGCAGGACTTCAGGCAAAGACATCTTCAGACTTCGGTGCAGCATATTAGCGATGGTCGCAAGACAGCTATTGAGCAACACATTGCCGGTCTCAGCCAACGCTTCCTGCTCCAGCTCGATAATATCTTCCAGAGGGAGGTCGCCGCCGGTGATCGCCCTGACAAGTTCCAGGCTCTTGGTTTCAGGGAATATGAGCAGAGCGCGGCCGGTAATGTCACCCTCGAACACCTGATGGACGGCAACGAGATTTTTGGCTTCTCGTTCCGACAGAATTCCGATTGCCTCACTCCGGCTGACCAGGGCGACGGTGGGCACGGACAGATGTACTTGCGCACCAACCATGGCTCGCAAACTATTCGCCGCCCGGCTGACCCCGATGTTGACCAATTCGGTCAGGGCATCGAGCTGCAAATCCGAAAGCAATGCCGTCGGCCTGGTTGTCATTTTTTTGCCGCCTGAAGTTGCCCAACGGCAGTTTGAAGGAATTCTCCCAAAGCATGCTGCGTGAGAGGCTTCTGCAGGAAGGTCGCCCCGATGGCTTTCGCCCGCGCGACGATCTCTTCCTGATGGTTGGCAGAGACGATGGCAATTGGCATAGATGGGTTGGCGGCCTTGAGTTCGGCCGCCAATTGCAGCCCGTCCCGCCCCGGCATGTTGAAATCCAGCAGCGCGATGTCGAATGATTTGCTACTCCCCATTGAGACCGCTTCGTCGGCTGTCGCCGCCTCGACGCGTGTCCAATTGGGATAGAGTGCGTTCAAAGCCTTGGCCGCGGACATCCGGGCCAGCTTGCTGTCGTCTACGATGAGAAGCTTATAGGTCATTCTTGTCCTGGGCCTTTGGCAGTGGCGATGGTATCACTTTACTCGCATCTCCTGGTCTTCTCGGTAAGGTCGAACTTGCATCCCGGGCTCGTCCGAGCGCGGGCYGAACGATGGCCTCGAGAAAAGCGTCCTTCGGCACACCCGAGGGAACCCGGCCCGCAGCCAGTAGGACCTGGATGACAGCGGCATGAGCACTAGTGCACCTCGCCCAGTCTATTGCAACACCGGGGTCATCGAGCAACTTCTGAAGCAATACATCGGCGTCCTCGATCGGACAGTCGTCGATCAGCAGAATTCCACCGAGGTCGCCGAGCTCGATCGTCATTCGAACAACTCCTGGACGTCCAGCACGATCAGGACGCGACCATCGCCGAGCAAAGTCGTTCCAGCCACGCCGCGCATATTTTTCAACAGTCCATCCATTGGCTTGAGCATGACCTCCATCCGCTCACCGAGCTTGTCGACCTCGATTCCGCCGAGATGGCCAGTCGAAGAGATCACCACAATTCTAGTTTCCTTTGTTGCCTCGCTCGCCGGGGACAGGCCAAGGCTCTCAGCCAGGTTTATCAATGGTATCGTTCTGTCACGCAGCACGAACGCCCGACCGCGACCGATGGCAGCGAGATCCTTGCAAGGCACGCTCGCCGTCTCGACAACCGTATCGAGCGCAAAACCGAAGACCTGTCCAGCCGTCTCGGCGGTCATCACCTTGGTCAACATCACCGTAAAGGGCAAGGTCAGCCGTATTGTACTGCCTTGACCCGGGTGGCTATCGACGCTTACGACTCCTCCGACCCGCTCAACTGCAGCCTTGACGGAATCCAGACCGACACCGCGGCCAGACAATCCCGTCACTTCGGATGACGTGGAGAATCCCGGCGCATAGATGAGTTGCACGACGTCGTTGTCGTTCATTTCGTTCAACGATGCCTGGGACAGTAAGCCGCGATCTGCGGCAACCTCCCGGATCCGCCGGACATCGATGCCGCGCCCATCATCCTCGACCTCGACGATGACGTTCTCTAGGTGCCGCCGGGCTCGCAAGATGATGGTCGCGGACGGCTCCTTGCCGAGCGCCTTACGTGTTGCTGGGTCCTCGCTGCCATGATCGATAGCATTCCGAATAATGTGGAGGAGCGGCTCAAACAAACTCTCGACAATGGTCGCGTCTGCCTCGGTGGATTCACCTTCGGTGATAAACGTGACGGACTTGCCAATGCTTGCCGAAATCTCACGAACCAGACGCGGAAAGCGCTGAAAGACCTGCCGAAGCGGCAAGACCCTGATCTTGAGGACGGCGCGCTGCAGCTCGCCGACAAGCCTGTCCAACCGCCCTTGTTGCTCCCGCAGATCGGCTAGAAGTTCCTTCGGATCGACGCCGTTCTGAATCTTTGTCGCGATGTGACCGAATGCATTTTTGGCCACTGTCAGTTCGCCCGTCAGGTTGACCAGGGCGTCGACGCGCAACGGATCGACCCGCATGACGCGATTTGGCTGCGCTTGCGTGCGGACCGGTGTGTCCGAATGGGCGGCGCTCTCAATCCTGGCTGGCCCATCGAGGATGTTCTGAGTGGCCTCGATCAGGGCCGTCGCATCACCGTCGACTAGGCATGTTTCCAGCAATGCGGCCATTTCGGCGGCAGCGTCTCGCAGCCCGGCATGCTGCAAGACGTTGACCGCCACCCTCCCGGCGGCGGCCATGCGCCCCAAACGCCCTTCTGTCCCCCTCTCGTGCAATAGAAGGATTTGAGCTTGCAACAGGGATCGCAGATCCTGCTGTAGGTCGATCGCGTCGGGGTGCAATTCTACGATGTCGAGCGTCCCGGGCGCGCCTTCGAACGCTGCCCTCACCAGCTCCTTCGAGGCCCTTGAAACTCCGACGATATCGAGCACGCAGGAAAACGGATCAATGTCATGGAGGATAACTCCGTCTGGAAGCGTCAGATCCATAACGACGAGATCGGGGACTTCTGCCAACCGCGCCAAAGGATCCTCGCCGCGGAAGAAAGCGTCGGCGTCGGGTTGGAAATGCAGGACAACCCCGGTGGGCGGAAAACTGCCGCTGTGAGCATTGCGAAAAGCCTCGAGCCAATTGGGATTGGTGTTGGTGCGCGAGCGGACGTCGCCGGATTCCGGAGCTGTGCCGATGAATTTTGCCACGATGGCGCCTGCGGCATCGTCGGCGTTCGTCGGTGGCTCACCGGTCGCCTCCATCTCGTCAAGCCATCGCGTGACCTGGTCGAGACAACCGAGACAATCATCGATCAGTCTCGGCGATACCTTTCTCGTTTCATTCCGCACCTCCGACAGCGCTTCTTCTGCGGCGTGCAGAGCGCGTCCCATCGCAGCGAACTCCACGATCCCTGCGGCTCCCTTCAAGGTATGAAATGCTCGGAACAGTGCGTCGATCGTCTCCCTGCCGCTCTCGCCTTTCTCCATCGCCAACAGATCATTCGTACCCTGTTCGATGAGTTCGCGCGCCTCCAGCAAGAATTGCTCGACGAATTCGTTCATCGGGCGACTCCGGCGAGCAGATCGATGTAGTTGGCCAATGCCTCCTGCGAAATCGGCTTCACTACATAGTAGTTGGCCCCGGCACGCCGAGCGGCGGCGATGTCCTGCTCACCAGCTTCGGTGCTTGTCACCAACGCAGGGATCCCGGCAAGAGGGAGCTCCTTGGATCGCAACATGCTGAGAAAAGTCATGCCGTCCATTTGCGGCATGTTGACATCGACGATGACAACGTCGAAAGGCTGCATCAGCAGCTTTTCCAGCCCCTCAAGACCGTTCATCGCTTCACCGACATGATAGCCGGCCTTCTCGAGCGCCTGGCGATAATAGGCTCGCACCAGAGATGCATCATCGATCACCAGGACATTCTTCTTGCCGTCTGGTGTCATGGACTCTTCTCCCGGGGCCTACGATAGACAATGGCGTCGGAGTACCGGCAGACCTCGAACAGCGGCGAGATGCGGCTCATGGATTCCGTGTGTCCAAGACAAATAAACCCGCCCGGCAGAAGGTTATCATAGAGGTTTTCGGCCACAACGCGCCGAGATTCATCGTCAAAGTAAATCAGGACGTTCCGGCAGAAGATCACGTCAAACTGGCCCTGGGTTAGCGTCTGCCGGGTCTCCACAAGATTGACCGGGGAAAATTGCACCGATTGCCTAAGATCGTCGAGAATGAGCCACCTCTCATCGTCCAGTTGCTCAAAATATCGAGCAACTAGGTCGGGCGACAAGCGCATCAGCGCTCGCTTTCCGAAGATGCCGGCGCTGGCCGCCCCAAGCACGCGCGTATCGATGTCGGAGCCCACGATCTCGATGTCAAAATTGTCGACCTCCGGCCAGTTCTCAAGCAACCAGATTGCAATCGAATATGGCTCCTCGCCCGTCGAACATGGCGCCGACCATATTCGTATCGCGTCCCCGCGCCGCTTTTCCCGGACGCGCTCGCGCAGCAAGTCCTTGGTCAAGCATTCGAGCTGGTGATCCTCACGGTAGAAATACGTCTCGTTGACCGTGAAGGCATTGATGATGTGCTCAACCTCGTCCCGAAGTTCGCTGCGCAGAAAGGCGAAATATGCGGGAAAGGTCTCGATCGACGTCGCGGCCATGCGTTCGGCGATACGTCGCTCGACATAGTATCGTTTGGCTTCCGTAAACACCATTCCAGTCCGCCGATACAGAAAATCGGTGAGCCGGCGGAAATCATCTTCTGTGACGATCGGGGAATCAGTCACGGCTCGACGCTTGTGAGCCGATACGACCACGGGCAACCTGGATCGCAAAACTTAGGAAGGGGTCGTCGGGAAAACGTCGAGCGCATGCCGCCAGGAATGGCAGCACGTCAGGCCCCCCCACTTCCGCAAGCACCTCGACCGCAGCGCCACAAACGTTAGCCTGACTTTCGGTCGCAAGGATTGGCTGCAACAGCCGGCTTGCCTCGCTGACGGGTTGATTGCGGACGAGTTCGCAAGCCAGAACGCGGACATCCGCGTCTTTGTCAATCAGGAGTCCAGGAAGATGAGATGCGGTCGCCTCGGGCATGAGGCGTAACGCATCGAGCGCGCCTGCGCGCAAGCTCGCATCATCCGAACGCAGATAAGGCAATACGGCCGCAGCGCTCTCGGGTGTCCGAGTGCGGACCATGCTGGTAAAGATCGCTTCCCTGACGCGAGGATCGGTCTCGCGGGAGAGCGCATCGCCCAGTAGCGATAGTCCGTTCGGCATGTCGGCCACCGACCGTGCCGCAGCCCAGCGTTCGTCGATTGAGCCGCCCGACAGCGCCGCCGCCAACGCAGAGGATTCGAGCGACGAGACCGCTGCATTGCTGGAGCCGCGCCTGACCAGGGGCATCAGGGCACCAGCTTTATGAGCTGCGTTGCGATGCCCGGCAACGGAACGACAAAGTCAGCTCCGCCCAATCTTACCAGTTCGCCGGGCATGCCCCAGACGACAGCCGTCTCCTCAGCTTCCGCGATTGTCCGCCCACCCTGGGCCTGAAGATGTGTCATTGCTTCCGCGCCGTCGTCGCCCATGCCGGTCATGAGCACTCCAATCAACTGGCCGGCAGCCATATGGTTCATTGCGCTGCGGACCAAGCGATCGGCGCTGGGGTGCCACGGGTAGTCCAACGAAGGCGCTGCCGTTACAATTAGGCTCGCGCCACGTTTTGATACGACGATGTCGGCATCGCCTCGCCCGATGTAGACAAAGCCGGGCTGCAGCGGCGTCGGCTTGCGAACCTCCGTGACGCTCAGGTCGCAGAGCCCATCCAGTCGTTTTGCCAGAGAGCCGGTGAAGGTATCCGGCATATGCTGGGCCACCAATATTGGCCACGGAAATGAGGCCGGCAGGGGCGCCAAAAGAGCCTCCAGCGCTGGCGGCCCGCCGGTCGAGACCCCTACCAGAACCAGCCCGTCCCCGGTGGCAGCCAATTTTCCCTTTTTGCGCGGCCGGGTGACGCCAGCGGCCTTGTAACCGCCGATCTGGTGCCGAACACGCTCCCTCAGCCGGAGGGATCGCTTTAGACGTGCTCCAGCGGCCTGGCGAACTTTTTCCACCAATTCCGGCGCGATTTCTCCGATGCGGAGCGAAACGGCGCCGGTGGGTTTGGCGACGAAGTCTATGGCCCCAAGCTTGAGAGCTTCCAAGGTCGCATCCGCACCGTCTGCGGTCAGGGACGAGACCATAATGACCGGGCAAGGGTGCTCGATCATGATCCGATCGAGACAAGTCAATCCGTCCATCTCGGGCATGTGMACATCGAGCGTCACGACATCGGGTGCGAATTCCGCAATGGACGCCAATGCCTCCTTCCCGTTGCGCGCAAACGACACACGGAAGTCCGGCTGCTCGGCGAAAACCTTTCCGAACAATTTTCGGGCCAATGCTGAATCGTCCACGACCAGCACATTAATCACCGCTTTGGTCGCCCTGTCTCGTTGAGAGACGTCGTCTTGCTGAAGGACTCCAATAATCCCCGCTCGGTCCGGCTCAACAACTCCGACGGATCCAGCAGCAGCAGCATTCTGCCGACCTCCTCGAGATTAATCACGGAGCGGACGAATCCGGCAGCCTCGCCCGTCAGGTCCGGTGCCGCCTTGATCGCGTCCGGGGAGCATCGCAAGACCTCCGTCACGCTGTCCACGATGAGCCCGGCTCGATGTTGCTCGGTTCGCACAACGACGAGCCGGCGRCCGGCGATGTTCTCGGCGGTCGGCATGTCGAACCGGCGACGCTGATCAACAACGGGGAGGACGACGCCGCGCAGATTCACGACGCCTTCCAAAAATTTGGGCGTCCTTGGCAACCGGGTGATCTGCTCGGGAACGCGGGCGACTTCATCGACCGCTTCAATCGGAAGCGCGAACTCATCCTCGTTCAATTTGAACGCCAGGAAGAGAAGGTCCCGGCTAGCGGTTTCGCCGACACGGGCAATCGGTGACTCTGTCGCGCGATCGGTACGGGTCAATCTCTGCATGACGTCTTCCCGAAAGAGGCGATCCGGAGCCAGGATGGAAATCAATCGCGTCTTGCTGGCACGATAGATTTCCGCGATTTGCGTTTCCCCGCCGGCGCGCGCGCGTAGGATCGGGGGCGCCTTCTCGACGAGTTCAGGATCGACGGTTATGAGCGACCTTGTCCCATCGGCGACCAATCCAACCGAGGTGTCGCCGACCCGCGTGACTACGACCTTGTTGCGCGCTAACGACGCGGTCGGCAATCCCAACAAGACCCTGAGGGACAACAGCGGAAGTAGCGTATCGCGGTATGGTATCACGCCCAGGACGACGTCGTCGCTGCCTGGAAGATGCGTCAAATGATCGGGCACGGGAACGATCTCTTGGACCGCTTGCAAATCCAGCCCGTATTCCTGATCGGCGACGTCGAGCGTCAACAGCCGCCGGCGACCGTCGATATCGGCCCGCGTGCCGTCAATTTTTGCCGCTACGGCGACCGTCGTCCGTTTCGCTTCCGTTTGCGGAAAAGAACGCGTGAGAAGCGCGTGTATATCGAGGATCTTTGCAATCTTGCCGCTGCTTTGAAATACGCCACGCAATTCTTCCCCTGCCAACGTTGCCAGGTCGGCGTCTTCGCGCCTGATCTCGGACTCTGCCACCGTCACCAAGGCTGTGACTTCGTCGACGGCCACCGCGACCGGCGCAGCTCCATCGAGCACGATTAGCCTCGACGTCGACGTCGACGCGGTCTCGTCGCGACCAAGCAACGCTCGCACGCTCGCAACCGGCATCACGACGCCTCGCAGATTGGCGAGCCCGAGCAGGCTCTTCGGAGCCTGGGGAACCCGCGCAAGCGGCGTGATGCGGATGACCTCCGCGACCTGACCTGCGGGCAGAGCATAGAGTCGCTCTTCCGACCTAAAGGTCAGGTAGCGTTGATCAATGCCTTGGCCTGTATTAGCCATGCTGCTTTTTTAGTTCGTCTGACAAGGACGCTATCTCCTCGATCGCGGCAGCGAGGTCGTCAGCACCCTGTGCCTGCTCGGCCGATGCAGTCGCAGCCTGGCGCGAGGCCGAATTCGCCTCTTCTGCAGCCACAGCGATTTGCTTGGCGGCGGCGGCGGTTTGCCCCGCCGCAACTAGGATGGCCTCCGCTCCCTCTCCGATCGTCCGATATGAGGCGCTCAGCGACGCGATATCGGTGTTCATATTGTCCAGGACTTTAACGACTCCGCGGTTGTTTTGAACTTCGAGTTCGGCTGCGCTGACGAGCTGTTCAAGGTCCCGTCGCAAAACAGCGATCTGATCGAGAATGTTGCGCACACTGTCTTTGACCCGATCGAGGCTCTCTGACGCCTCGCGGGCTAACCCACGAATATCGTTCGATACTAGAGCGAAACCGCGACCGGCATCACCGGCACGCGCAGCTTCCACAGCACCACTGACCGCAAGCATGCTGGTCTGAATCGTGACCAAAGCGATCGACTCGACGATCTTCTCGATCTTGCGTCCAACGGATTCAAGCAGAATGATCGTCGTCAGGCTGCCGCGCGTCTGTTCAAGAGCATCACCCACGCCGGCGATCATTTCGGTGACGGCAGTTCGGCTCCTGACAAGAACGCTCTCGATCGCCGCGACGCGCTCGTTCGCCAGCCGAATCCGGTCCTGCGCGATCCGTGCGCTCTTTTCGATCTGGGCCAGAGCTGCTGAGGTCTGCTGCGCGGCAGCCGCTTGTTGCGTCGATCCTCGATTGATCTGTTCGACAGCGGTCGAAATTTGACTGGCAGCGCTTGAAAGCTCCTGGATTGTGGCGGAAAGCTCCTCTGCCGTGCTGGCGATTTGCTCAGGTGCCGATCCTTCGGCGGAACCCGAGCGTAGTTGTTCCGAAAGCGCGGCGAGACCTTGCGCGGCCCTCTGTCCTTGATCCAGCGAATCCGACTGCTGCCGAATGGCCGATTGCGCTTCGTTGGCCGCCGAGGATTGCTCTTCGGCAGCGCCGGCTACGAGCTCGGCTCCCTTCTGCGCTTCGATAATGGCGCGCTCCGCTTCCAGCGAGGCAGTCAGCGTATCCAGAGAGCCCTCGGCCATTGCCATCATGTCTTTGCGAACGGCAATAAGCTCCTGCGCAATGAGCGAGCCGGCCTTGGATTGGGCTGTCGCGATGGTGGCGGCCGAGTTGATGACCTCCACCGCTCCACGGACATTCGATGTGATCTCTTCGGCAAGGCCCTGCACTTCCAGGGCGCTCTTGTCGGAGACCTGAGCAAGCGCTCGGACCTCCTCGGCGACGACGGCGAAGCCACGACCATGATCTCCCGCACGGGCAGCCTCGATCGCCGCATTCAAGGCCAGAAGATTGGTCTGATCGGAGATCCGGCTCACAGTGCCGGTGATCGAACCGACGTCTTTTGCACGACGTTCCAGCTCACTGATGATTCTTCCCGTCGCGACTTGCCGTTCCGCGTTCTTTTCGATGGCTTGGACGGACGCGGAGATCTGCGTGCTGGCTTCGGCAACCAGGACCTGTGTACCTTCGGTTAGGCGGCGAGAGTCCTCCGCCTCGCGGCGGGCAACGGCTAGATTTTCCGAGACGCTCTTGATCGCCGCGAGCTGTTCCTGTGTGGCGCCTGCAGCTTCGTCCGCGCCCGCCGAAATCTGTTCCATCGAGCGCCTGAGCTCTTCGGCGGCGGCGGCGGCCTCGGTCAGGCCGCTGGCCAGTTCCTCAGTTGCCGCGGCGATCCGCTCGGAAACCTTGTCTTTCTTGGAGCCCTTTACAGCGGCGGATGACGAGAGCGGCTTCGCCGGCGAGCGGGACGTTTTGGCACTGTTAGCTGGTAATGCCCGCTTCGGTGTTGCCGGGGCAATTTTCGTCGTCTTTACAAGGGGCATAGCTCTCTCAGGCTGCCTGCAGTGGGAACCAACAGTACCATTCTTCCGGAGTCTAATCGCCAATGTCCATGATCTTTGTTTGGAAAATGGCGATGTCAGCCCCGGAGGTCGCTCAATGCTTAACGGCGAAATTGCTGCGCATGCGTATTTGTCGGCGGCATCGACGCAATTCTGGAAGAAATTGTCTTACAGGCATGGGAACTTATGCGGGAGGATCGGGCAAAAGAACGCGCGCGGAATCGCCGGCCGCAACGCGCGCGGCCGCTATGACCACTCCGGATCTGAATGGCGGGCCCGGTTTCCCGAAGGCCAGAAGGACCATCAGCACTACATCGACAAGAAGCTTGTCGGCTCGGCGATGTCGTGAAACTGTCGGTGAATGCAGACGCCGTGCCGAAACAGGAAGCGGCGTAATTTAAGAGCTCCTTTCGGAGCTGAAATGGCGCGCAGGCCCTGCACCCTACATCGCAGATATACCGCGCGCCGTGACGACTTCGAGCACGGCGGCCGTCGTGAGTAAATGCAAAAAGTCACCGCTTGTTACTGCTTGGAACGATCTGTCTGATCAGTGTCTTACCTTGCACAGGAGGACACCATAGCCGTCAACAGACCTATTGGTGACAATGCCCGTAAGGGTGCGGTGAAGAAACGCACTGAGCTCAAGAACCCGCTCACGAAGACCTAAACCAAGCGCAACAAGAAGGGCGGCAATCATGGCCGTCAAGAAGAGCGCGGTGAAATACAAGGGCGTTCGGAAAGAGAAGTGACGAAGCTCGTCATAGTGGCGGCAATCATCCTAACGGCGCTCATTGCGTTTTCGGTGTGGGTGATTGCGCTATGACTTGAGAGGTGTCGGGTACATCAATCTCATTTAGATTGCCCTGACAGTCACACGGCATCCCCGCCCCACACTGGCAGCCTACCTCAATCGACCACGCCACCTTGGTGTGATTTTTGGAGCCCCATCCGAGTCCCTTGCCGTTACGCTGAGGAGCGAGCACGCCGCGTCAGGTGAAAGCGCTCGCCTCGCAAAAACCTAAGACCTTCCACCGTGCAGTGGTGCGCGTCGTCGGTTTTGTCGGACAGGAATTCGACAAGGCGCTCGCGCGCTTCCTGCTGTTGTTCGGGAGTGAGGTTCACCATCATCCCGTACGTGTGCATAATCTTCTCGATAACATCCATGCACATCAAACTGCTGGATGGAACAAAGGTTCCAGTAGGCTGTTAGGGCGAGGAAGGAGCCTCCATGGATAAAGTGACTCGTTGTTTGCGGTGCGGCAAGAGAACTGTGCCCGTCCCCGGCCTTTATGGCCGTACAGAGCTGCAATGTATCTTCTGCGATGGGCCGAATCCGCTGAAGATTGAGCAAGCGAACAAATTGGCGGGTAGCGCTTTCGCCACTCCTATTTCCGAGACAACCCCTTAAACGAGCTCGCCCTCAATAGACCTTCTGAGGAGATGTCTCGAAATTCGATATCGGCGTAAAACGTCGGCTCGACCCATGTAGCCTTGGGCTTCCTGATCGGTTTGGTCAGCTTAGCCTTAGGGCTCACGACGGTGTCGAGCTTCTTGCGGATCTCGCTGGAGACGGTACGAGACCACCCCGTCCCGACCTTGCCCATGTAGACCAGCTCTTTGCCCTCCTTCTTTCCGAGGTACAAGGCAGCGACACCTGAGGGGTCTTTGACGAAGCCGACGACAGGAAATTTGCCGTGCTGGACGGCTTTGACTTTCAGCCAGCCTTCGTTGCGGTCGGAGCGGTATGGCGCTTCGACGCGCTTCGAGATGATGCCCTCGTAGTTGAGCAGAGCCGCGTGCTCGATCATCTCCTGGCCGTCGCCAATCAGGTGGTCGCTGTAGAGCGCGGGCGCTTCGACGCCGTGGGTATCAAACAGCTCCTTCAACAACTCCTTGCGGGCAAGCTGAGACGTTTTCCTTAAATCTTTGCCGTCGAGCCATAGCAAGTCGAAGGCGTAGTACAGCAAACGATCCTGCCGGCCGCCTGCGAGTTCAGGCTGTAGCTCAGAGAAGTTGGTACGGCCTTCATGGATGACCACGACCTCCCCGTCGATGATGGCCTGGTATGGAAGGTCGAAGGCACCGGCAATGACGGAGAAGCGCTTAATCCAATCGTGGCCGTTGCGGGTGAGGGCCTTGTGGGTGTCACCGTCGAGGTGAAGCTGGATGCGGTAGCCGTCGTACTTGACCTCGTGAATCCAGTCCTCGCCCGCAGGGGCTTTCATCTTGAGGGTGGCAAGCTGGGGCTTGATGAAGCCCGGCATCGCGCGTCTCGTACGCCTTGTCACTTACGCTACTCACAAAAAAACCGCCGCCGGTGTGGGGCCAGTGACCTTGCCCCGCGGGTTTAATCCAGTTTGAAGTTCGTTCTGGCCCACGACAAGGACCAGAGCATGAAGCGCAGCCGCTTTTCGGAAGAGCAGATCATCGGGATCTTGAAGGAGCATGAGGCCGGCGTGTCGGTCGCCGATCTGTG
>NZ_JBFRFR010000129.1:0-13854 GCF_052114925.1 Bradyrhizobium sp. 2TAF36
ATGTTTTGCGCGCGCATGTTTTGCGCGCGCAAACGCTGAGGTTCTGGGGGAAATCCGAGGAAGGCGTCGATCTTGCCCTCCGCAAACAATTCGATCGGTTTGACCTTCGCGCTCGTCACCCATTCGATATCCTTGGCGGGATCGAGTCCGACAAGCGTCGCCATCGCACTGATGAAAACGTGCGGGCTACTGCCAAGCCCCTGCTGGCCGACGGTTCGGCCCTTCAAATCGGCAACGCTGCGTATGCCCTCCTTGGCAAATAACTCGAAGCAGCCGACATGAACCCCGGCCAAAATAGTAACGGTCGCGCCCCGATCGATCTCGAGAAGAAGCGGACCGGAGAAATGCAGGGTGAAGTCAATGYCGCCCTTCGCGATTGCTTTGGTTTGCTCCACGCCGGCGTCAGATTCAACGTAAACGACGTCTGCGAATCCCTCGGCATTTAAGAGGTCGCTCACCACGTACTGCGGAGCGATACAAATGCTCGGGTTCTTTGCAAGGCGGATTGTCGTGGTCTCTGGCGGCGCTTTAGCCTCTTCCGCCCTCAGCCGCGCTGCCACGCCCCCAAACAGGGCAGTGGAAGCGGCGCAGGCCCCAGCCAACAGCAAGTCGCGACGATTTGTATGCATCGGGACCTCCTCGAAAGCGCTTTAGATGAATCAGCCTCCCAGTTCACGTCGAACCCCATTGAGGAACCGCCAGTCGGCTCCATCCGCAATGAGTTTCGCAGGGCTTGATTTAATCATCCCAGCTTCGCGCAAACGAAGCGCGTAAAATCGGATTGTGTCCTCAGGATCGTACTCGCGCCAGCGGTTGTACGGCACGTCCGCAAGAGTCTGAACCGCGTAGTCCAGACGAGGCGCGAAACCCCTATCCACCATCCGCTGTGAGACAAAGGCCGGCGCGCTCACGCACAAATCGGTGGCTCGGAGCATGGCGCGCACCACGCGCTTGGTGGCGATGGGATTCTTTCGAACGAATTCGCGATTGCCCGCCAGCATACAGCAAAAATACTGCGACCATGGGCGATCTTGCGCACTGTTGACGATGACACGACCGATGTTTTGCGCGCGCAAGCGCTGAGGTTCTGGGGGAAATCCGAGGAAGGCGTCGATCTTGCCCTCCGCAAACAATTCGATCGGTCTGACCTTCGCGCTCGTCACCCATTCGATATCGTTGGCGGGATCGAGCCCAACAAGTGTTGCCATCGCGCTCAAAAATACATGCGGGGGTGACTCAAGCGATTGGATGCCGACGGTTCGACCCTTCAAGTCGGCGACGCTACGTATGCCCTCCCTGGCGAAGAGCTCGAAGCAGCCGACGTGGATCCCGGCCAGAATGGTAGTGCTCAAGCCTCGATCGATCTCAAGAAGGAGTGGACCAGAGAAATTCAGGACGAAGTCGACATCGCTATTTTTCCAGATAGCTTTGTCTTGTGCAGGGCCGCTACCAACGAATCCGGTTTCGACGTGAACGACGTTTGCGAATCCCTCGGCATTCAGCAGATCGCTTACTACGTACACAGGCGCGATGCAGAGGCTTGGGCTCTTCGCGAGGCGGATGGTATTGGTTTCTGGCGGGGGGGCGGTTTCTTCGGCCTTGAGCCGAGCGGCGGCACTCCAGAATAGAGCTGCGGAAGCGGCGTAGGCTCCGGAGAATAGAAAATCGCGACGGTTCGCAAGCATTGGAACCTCCTCGAACCACCACTGTGATAACCGCGGGGGCGTCGGGGCGATGTGATTTGCGTGGGGCAAAATGGCCCCGCTGGGCACAAAGATAGCATGGTAAAGATGTGCTGGATATGACCGGGCGTCTGACGTTTCCTGGTACTCGGATAATCTTTAAGCGGTGATGTCATGGGAGGCGCGTTCGGCTGCCATGGTCGGCTTCGGGTCAAAACGCGAAGAACTCAACCTAGCAAATCTAGTCCGCCCTGCCTCACTGAGCCGACATCCATGAAGCGGGACGCTATTTCTCAAAAGGGCCAATAGGCAGACATGCGCATCGGCGGGCACATCGATGTCCATTTGGTGCCATGCGGAATTGTTTGCACCGCCATCAAGCTTTCCGAGCAATCAGCTCAACCGGTGCGACGTGGCCACTGGCCACGTTCTGGATCATGTTTTGTATCTTGTCCGATGCATTCCTGCCCATCAAAACGTGAATTCCCAGAGGGGGTGGCCCGCCCGCCGCCATGATCCTGGCGCGGAACTGGTCATAGAACGTGACCGCGAAGTCTCGGCGACTGAGTTCGGCGATCACCGCAAAGCCGGCCRCCTGCAGAGCGCTGCGGTAATGCGCCGGCTCCACCACGAAGCTTGATGCAGCTGTCGTCGCCCACGGCACAGGATAGCTGAGCTCGCCCTCACCGATCCTCATGACATCGTATATCCCAAAAACCGCGCCCGGCCGCAGGACGCGACTGACCTCCGAGCAAAGCTTGGATTTGACCTCGATATTCATACCTACGTGGAGCATGTAGGCGCCGTCGAAAACACCATCGGCAAATGGCATCGAAAGCGCGCTGCCCAGATGCAGCGAAATGCGGTACTGAGCCCGACCCAGCCGCAGAGCACCCGTCCGGTCTCGATGTATTCGGGAGTGAGATCGATTCCATCGACCCGGCACCGGTACCGGCTGGCAGATGACAACTCAGCAAGATATGTCCACCCATTAYACGCGTGGCAACTTGATCGCGACGATCCGCGGCGGGGTCGAGTCTCTCGGCAAGACGATAGATTCGGTGACCGTCGATGATCTCGCACCCGTAGACGAGTTTCATATTGGCGGCCGCCAGGCATCCGACCATTTCATCGATCAGCTCGGTGTCACCCCCGATATGCATATTCTTGATATCGGATGTGGCCTTGGCGGGCCCGCGCGGTTCGTTACTCACCAAGCGCACCGAATGCGAAGCAAAAAGCCGAACATGACAAGATGTCAAAATGTTCGCGACACACATGATCGCAGACCACCAAAAGGATATCGCCGAATACAAGAAGGCATCCAAAAGTAAGGATGCTGCCGGAGAATATGCTTCCGGCCAGATAGATACGTTGCAAAAGCATTTGGAGACCGCAAAATCGTTGAAAGCCGGGAATACGCCGGGATTGCGTCGGCGGGACCGCGGCAACAAATATTTGCCAGAACGCCGGGCGGAAGATCCCGGCGGACCATGTACGCAAAAATAAGAGACACGCGGCTGCCGGCGCTTGGGAATGTGTATTCTCCAGCGAGTTCGACTTCTTCGGCGAATTGGTTGACGCGGGCGTTGAGACCGACGCGTACGGTCGAAGAGGCAGAGAGGAGGCGCGTAAGGCGTGGCAGCGGCTTCGGCGCCGGGTTCATGTGGACGTTCAAAATCGCATCAGCCCCGGGCACTCGAACAGTTCGGCCAGCCTTGATGCCCGCGCGCCTAAAACGAGACAAGCGGCGCTACACAACGAACGGGGTCTCGCCACCAGCGATCCGTACGAACTGCGCGACCTAAAGATGGCATTAGCCGCGGCGCTCGGGTGCAGCAAGTTCCGCGCGAGCCCGTTAGACCGCGAGCCACGATCGCTAATCGGTTGCGACACCGAGGCGGCGGAAGTCGTGCCCGGGCTGCGCTGGCATTTTGGGCACGCGCTGTACATCTCTCCTCCTTGCGGGCATCGGTCCGCTTCCGCTGCGACAAATCCATGGAGTGAGGTAATCCCAGCTTTAGAAAATCAGAGTGGATCGCCCAGAGGCGGACAATCGAACGCAAGGTTGTTGACTGAGGGGGCCTCGGAAAACAGGGCCACCCGAATTAGTGGTGCTCCGTACCAACGAGGTGAATGACCGCTTCCGGAAAGTGAGCCGACCAAGGTCATGCCGGCTAACAAGGGCAGTCTTTGACCCATGGCCACAACGACGTCGGTCTTGAGGCTTGAGAGGCCCAACTGAAATTCAGGAGGCGGTGCTGCAGGATTACCCTGCAGCTGACAGACTATCCYGTGCTCAATGCTATCACCTGCCGCCTGCATAGCCTTGGCGCCAACGCCAAGACCGAGCCGACTTGTAGCATGGTCTACTTCTTGAGAATGCCGATATCGGTGTTGCCCAAATTCTTTATGGCGCGTTCGGCGGCGGGCGTATCTACCGCGTTGTCGTGGGAAGTTGGAGCCGGACTAACCGAGGAAGCATCCACGTCGCCGGTCGCTGCGTGGCTGAGCGCGTTGCCCACGTTGGGACTGGAGTAGCCCCCAGTGCCGCTTATGGTATGCCCGGTCGATAGGGTGCCACCCGCATAACCTTTCGAGCCGGCGGCCGCAGTTCCACTCGCCGCCGAGCCGCCACTGCTCGATCCACCTGTACTCTGGGCCAAGGCGAGCGACGAGCCACCAACGAGCAAGATTAAGATAACGGCGATGTGGTTCAAGAGCGGTCCTCTACTTGAATGACCGCTCAATGGGTTGCACCTCCGAAAGTTCCTATGGACCTCCCCGCTCTCCAAGCCACCACGTTGATGGTGGATCGCGCCGAAATCTTGCTGCGCCGGAGCGCCACGAAGTGGCTTCGCTTGTACGGATAGCCCCACACCGCCGAGCAATCCTTCCGTCGTGATCCGGCCGCCTCAGGATAGTCAGACCCAGCAGTGCCGTCGGTGGCCAAGCCGGGCCTCCACGCAAGAATTAGGGGCGCTGATCACTTAGGTTATGGAAACGATTTGTTAACCGGAGCAAAGTGGCATTCCGGGGCTGGTTAAGCCATTCATTTCGGAATTATCGAAACCCGGAAAGCGTGTGGGGCCGCTGTGGACGACAGCGGTCCTTTGCTTTGTGAGCTACTTCGGTGCGAACCGCAGCCACTCGCACACATGCAATCCAGTCTCGGCTTGTCTGGCTTTGCGGAGGATAAGCTTCGCGCTTGAAACTTGGCGGGAGATTCTTGGCTTGCTCATTGCGAGACCCAAGCGACTCCGCAAAAATTGCCCGATAAGAAATAGGCCGCCAACTGAGGCCGCCTTAGTTTCTTTGCGGAGCTTCTTATGAGCCCTTCTGGTCGAGAACAATCGAGTCACTTGCGAGGCGCTGACTCGGCTGTTGATGGTCGACGCTTTGGCATGGCGTGGTATCGCAAAGAGATCCCGAGCTGATGCGCTTTGAGGGCCACTGCCGGGGCGCCTCGGTTTAATTCAGCGGCTATCTTTTCGCGCCGGTGATTCCCAGCCATCGCCCTGAGCTTCTCAATTTCTTCTGAGGTCCATAGGTGACGAACAGGATCTGCCATATGGCGGCCTCCCAAAATAGTAAGGCTCCTCAGCACAATATCCTCCCTGACCAAAAGTTTCATTGCGCCTGGATTGATCAACAATACGGCCGGTCGGCTTCTGCCAGAGAGCGCCACCGCGCTGGATCCAGGCACCGGCGAAGAGGCAGAGTCAGGGTTGCAGCCGTGACAGGAGACGTTGTCGATCTTGGTTCCGAAGTCGCTGATCTGCGCGCCTCCGATCAAGTTCGGCCTCAGCTTTGGTCGTCTTCGGTTCGACAATAAGCATCTCTTGGTTTGCGAGCTGCCGTTCTCCCTCGACGACATCGCGCTCTATCTGCTCATCGAGCGTCGCAGTCGTGTACATCACGATACTCTCGCGGCCATGCTGGCAATTCACGCGAGTGGTTTGCGCAATGGATTTCCCAACCAGGCGCCGGCGTTTCGCGCCAATTCGGCCTGACGAACTAAGGCCCCGCGGGGTGAAGCTCCGGAGGGCCTGGCTCTTCAAAGCCTTCACGCTCTGATCGATCAGTCGATGATTTTCACGACCCGGCGCGTGCGCGGTTCGACGATGACTCGGCGGTCGTTCACAACCGCGTCGCGATACTCGGTGTAGTTGGTCATGGGGCGCAGCACCACGGTCGGGGGCAGCGGCTCGCCGACGAGGACGCGCTCGTGGATCACGACGGAGTCGTCGCGCGGGATCCCGCCGAGCACGGCATTCGGAATCTCGAGGCCGGCGCCGACGGCCGCACCGACGGTGCCGCCGAACATCGCGCCGAGGTGCGCGCTCTTGGCCAGCTTGCGCGTCGGTTGGGCAGATGGGTTGCGAGATCTAGCTTTGGCTATCGCGCATCGATCTCTCGCTCAGCCGCCAGCCAAAACTCTAGATCCCGCCCCGTCATAGGCCGGCCGCTTTGCTGCCAGAGCTCGTAAGCGCGGTCACTGATCTGTCTATGCCGCAAGCGGCTAAATAGTCCCCTCCTGAGTTCTTTCACAAACTCCAATTGAGTTGCGGTGATCTCACCGCGGATGTAGCCAGCTGCCCGGGCAGGCAAGATCTGATCTGCTTTTCGAAGTTTTTCCATCGCAGTTGAGKCCGTCCAGCCTATCCAGAAAATTATGCCTGTCGTCGCCCAATCATCGCAATAGATTTTGCGAGTTTTCCTGCAGCGGTTGGGGGATAACCTATCGGCTGGGGCCCAAACAGATTCGTTGCCAAGGCTGTTGTTCCCCGGATCGCCCGGTCGATTGGGTTCCGTTGGAGGTCAGGCTGTTGAGAGCCGGGTGTGCACGCGCGGCCGCTGAGGCGCCGCGTCGGCCGGGTCTCAGCCAGGCCGTGCCCATAGGGCTACGATGTCGGCTCCCCGCATCACCTGGATCCCCGAGGTCCGAACAGGCTGAAGTCGAAGTCGTGAGACAGCACCGTGGACACCAGGGATTCCCTTATCTTTGGTGTACACACGCACCTGTCTCACCGGCCTTGTGCAGGCCAAGCCGGTAGTACTTCGCCCTCGACATCCCGAGCGGTTTCCAGAGTTCATCGCGGCTCTTGGAATGTGCCGCCAGATATTCGGCGCGAGGGACAACACCATCATTGCGGCGATGGTCCTCCCGTTCCTGCCGCTTGCGATCTTCGCGGCGTTTCTCACGCCCGGCCTTATCGACATCGACGCTGCCGATCGTGGTAAGGCCGAGGGCTTGGCGCACCTCGAGGGTGAGCCAGGGGCCCAACTCCTGAGCCATCTCGTCGGCATTCCATTTCCGCGGATCGGCCTCCACGCGCTGGATCAGCGCCGCCCGTTCCTCGAGCTACCCGCACCGCGCGCACATCACCGCCGCGCAGGCGGCCATTGGGACAAGCCGATGAAGCACACCGAGCAACGCCCCTACGCGGACCCCGAAGCGGCCGCGCGCAAGCTCCTCGAGCTCGCAGCCAACGTCGCGGCCGTGCAGGACGGCCGCATCTACATCGACCGGATCATATGTTCAAGCTGAAGGGCAGCGGCAGCGAATTTGGCGCCGGGCTCAAACACGCGATCGAGCGCGGCTGGTTGTGGAAGCGCGAAAGTGGCAGCTACGTGAAGCTGATCCCACCCGGTGAAGATCTGCTGACTAATTCCACCGCGTAGGCCAATCCGCCCCGTGCTGCCCTGGAGGTTGGCTCATTCGCCGGCAATTCCTTCAGGGTTGCAGCCGTGAGAGCAGACGTTGACGATCCTGATCGCGACGCCGCTGCTCTTCGCGCATCCGTTCAAGTTCGGCTTCAGCTTTGGCCGTATCAAGGTCCTGCCGCTTCAGTTCAATAACAAGCGCTTCTTGCTCTGCCAGTCGCCGCTCTCCTTCAACGACATCGCGCTCTACCTGTCTCAGCTCATCGCATATCGCAGTCGTGTACATCGCGATCCTCACGCGGCCGTGCTGCGCATGCACGTTGCAGCGTAGCTGCGCCGCGCACATTAAACTTGAGCGCAAGGCGCATGACTTTCAACTCAGCCAGCTTCTTGAACGTTCCTGATAATGCCATTTTTTCCCGATCTGTACGGGCAATGCAATTTACAAATACCCTGTTGCCGGCCGAACGGACAGGACGAGGGTCGGGAAAAATAGGAACTGGGCTTTTACGGACAGGTTGATGCTCCATGCCCAAGTACTTCTTCGACCATCACAGCAACACCAGTATCGAAATCGACGATGAAGGCATCGATCTCCCGGACGTTGATGCTGCAGAAGGCTGGCGCTTGAGGCATTGGGCCAATCGGTGTTGGATGGCGCGCCTCGTTCTTTGATGGGTCGGCTAGCTATCGAAGTGCGAGATCCTCACGGCCCTATCTTGCGCTCCTCCGCTACTGTTGTGCTTGAGGAGCTATGAGGCTGTCCCGCAGACGAAGGGCTGCCTAACCGTACGTGATCGACAGATCTAAGGCGCTGGTGGACCACCATGAATGAGCGTGCATCTTCACAGTCGAGATTTCTTATTCGGCGGGGTGGAAACGGCTGGATGGTTTATGATCGAGAACGTAAGGGACCTGCTCTGATCGGGACCGACTTGGCGGCAAACCTTACCATGACGGAAGCCGAGCGCGTGAAGCAGATGCTGATCAATCAGCCGGATGGGAAAGGTCTGATTTTGAGTGCGTTAGTTTGGCGCGCCGCCTGATCGTCTTGGACAACCTGCCGCGCTTTCCTCCTCGCGTTGGATGTCTTCGCTCTTGTCAGCGCTCACTTTGGCTTCTCAGCTTGGATGTGCAGGACGTAGAGCGTGTTCTGAAACTCGTCCGTCACTTCCATACGCCAACCGCGCCCCGGCTTCAGCTTTCCGTCTATGCCCTGAAGCATCTGCCCGGCCGTGACTGTGGCCTCCCTCCACGCGGCGTGCTTGTCCGGAAGCTCCTCTCCCACGTCATCGATCTCGGTGCGTTCGTGGGTGATGTGGAAGAAGTATCTTGGCATGCCCGAAAAATGCTTAACGGCAGGTTCGCGTTCCTAGCGATCGACGCGGCTTGGGTCTGGTTGCCGCATCCCGGAAGAGGTCAGCCAATCACTCAAGTGCGCACCGGTCTCGGCGATGCGTGCTCGCTTCAGCAGGGCTTCACGTTCCGGCCCGGCGGGTAACTGGCAGGCCTGCTCTTTGAGTTTGGCGGCCTGCTCGGCCATTCGTTCTTCGAGGGAACGGCCATCCTCCGCTGACCCTATGCAGAACGTGCTGGGCGCACGAGAGTGCGCGCAGGAGATTTAAGGGCCCGCCCGCGCTGAAGTGGCCGGGCGACGGACGCGTCAGCGTTCGGTCCTCTCCGGATGAACTCAGACCTCAGTCGAAAAGATCCGGAGCGGCATTCAAAGAAAGTGATGCTCCACCTCGCGGATGCCCAGACCTTGTTTTCGACTTTCCGAAGATGCTCCAGATAAATACGCTCAACACGATTGAAACGGCGAGCAGGAGCAAAAGGTCACGGACCATGATATCCTCCCCTTTGCTGTTCAATCGGGGAATTAGCCCAACGTTCCTATCCAATCCACTTGCCTCCACTCACGCAGCGGCGTCAGCCCCTAGCCACTGGCAAACCGGAAAAACCCGGCGGCCCTTGGAGGAGACCGCCGGGCTGATCCGCCGATCACACCACTTCAATGGCTGACAGGCTGAATAAATGGCGCTGGCTCGTCTGTCCGAATCCCGACAAACCGTCTCGGTTTAGTCGGACGTGTGGCCGACAAGTCACGTCCGGGCTCGCGTTCCTGGACGGAGCCACCGCCGAGAAGGCGACATGAAGCTGGAGATGACGAACGAGCCCGGCTGGATCAGAGACTTCTCGCGTCATCAGGCCAAAGGTGTAGCTCTGGTATGTGAGCGCCGCTGTAAGGGGCGTCTGCTTGGCTGTGCTAGCTCATTTCGTATCGGCTATTCGCTGGGGTGATTATTCGTCGCCTTACCAGCGCGATGCTGCCGTTCTGTTTTTGGACGAAGCAAGTCACGTTTTGAACCGGAGTGTCGGGTCCAACTACATAGAAAGGAGTGCGCCGAACGACGCAAGCAAACCTGTACCACCCATGATCGCTAGTCCGATGAAGAAGCGCTCGACCACGTCCAGGGCGGTCTCCCTTGTTCTCCTCAATTCGCAACGTTCAAAAGTGAACGCTGGTTCGATTTGATTGCCCATTTTTCCCGTTGGAACAAATGTTCACTCTGGCACTTAGGAACCTGCAACTTCGAGGGGTGAGAGTCATGAGCGACCCCGAGCTATCGTCGTCGCGGGCACCTCAACCGGGGCCGCCGTGTCCTAAATGCAAGCTCCCCGCGCGTTACATCACGTCGGTTCTGGACGTAAAGCGCGACCGAGCAGTGATGGTTTACCGCTGTGCACCATGCGGTGAGGAGATCTGGAGAGATTAGGGCGACGGCTAGTTTTCCAGGCGCGCTTGTCCTTCCCTGCTGCGCGCAAGAAAGCTAGACCGGTTTTGTCTCGGGCTAACGCCGCTAGCCTGTTTCCGACCTCAGTGGCGTAATTTGAAATTTGCAGTGGCCTAATTTCGATAGTGACGTGATTTTAGATCGGCTCTAAATTCGTTCCTGCGGGGTGTTTTAGAGCGGGATCATGCGAGAGTTTCGGGCATATATAATCGATGGCGCGGGGCACATAACGCTCCGCGTTGATATTGTGGTGGAGGACGAGGCGGAAGCTCGGGAACGAGCCAAATTGCTTGTAGACGGGCGCGCGGTAGAGCTTTGGGAAGGCGCAACCAGGCTCGATAGATTTGAGCCAATCAGCAGGCACTAAGGCCGCCTCAGTTGGCGGCCCAAACAAAAGGCTCCGGTCCGGGGCTGGCAGGACTGGACCCTCTGGGAGCCTGAGCACGCGGTGAGTGGCGCGCTCGGCTAGCTGCTCATTCTATCCAAATGATAGGGGCCGCGGTATGGCGGCCCCCTGCCGGTCGCAATCTCATCCGTAATGAAAACCAGCCCCGGCAACATAAAATTAAAATCAGCCACCGGCCGAAATCAAGTGCCTTAGTCGCGCAGGAACATCGCGGCTAGTGCCAAGTTTTCCCGGCGCCCTCGAGGCCGTGCTCGCGAGGGTAACCTCTAGGCCCCGGCTCATCCCCCATTTGAGTTTCTTCCGGGACAGCGGACTCAAGGGAACGACAAGGGCAGGTATTTGAGTCGTTGCGGCTCGGTTGCCTAGCCGAGCCGGCGGAGCAGCCCCGGCCTACCCCCTTGACCCCTGCAGCCGGGCCGTCTCTTCGCCTTTGTCCGTATCGTAGTATCGTATGCGTTCCTCGCCCTCGATCGTGCCGCCCGAGCGCCTGGACCGCGACATCTATCTTGTACTTGAAGACTTCGGCGCGCGTGCCGGTTGCGCCTGGCGCGAGACGGATGAGGCTGACACCGACCTCGATATCATCCTGCAAAATCTCCTGTCCGGCCAGTACGCCTATCCGGTCCGAATTGTATCCTTCAATCCCGTCGAGGCGTGGTCGCGGGATGCTACTTCCGACATCGCCGACGCACTGGCCCAGCGCGCAGCCGACATCGACGCCGAGATCTCATCTGCGCTGCAAGACTTCATCGCCGCCAACGCCACAAAGCGCTTCGACATGCAGCTCGCGCTGCCCTTGCGCGGGGTCACCTGATGTCTAGCGAGGATAAGCCGGCGGTCGCGCTTACTTTTCGATGCGGAATCTTACCTCGCTACCAACAATGTTAAAAATCAAATCAGGCCAATCCCCTCCCCGCGGCCGGCGGCGCTATTTTGGCTGCCGTAGCCCCGGCGATCTCAGCCAATCGCTAATATTGTAGTCGGGCCACTACCTGTTGCCATTGACAAATGTTGGAATCTCGCACCCTCGGAAATGAACGTTCGGCGGTGCATTCGCCTTCGCAACCTGTTCTCCCAATGAGGACCAGTGTGATTTGAAAATCGGCCACCTGAGATCGGGAACGGGCCAGCGTCTAATGAACAAGAACGACGTACAGGAGGGCCGCCGTCACCAGAACGCCCAAAAACCGTATTGGCATTGGTACCCATCTTTCAGCACCGGGCCGGGGGGCATGATGATGCTGGGGCCTCCGGACAGGTTCTTGCCTCGTGGGACCGAGGCCGTCACCGCAGAACAGAAGTCGGCCGCAGCCGGCATGTTCCCAGCCAAGTCCTCATCTCTGCTGCCTGTGGCCTAATCTCAAAAGCGCTGAAGAACAGAAGGGCCGCAGGAGCCGGATCAGACCGGAGCTTGCGGCCGATGCTGCGACGTTCCGCACGATCGGCGCGGCACACCCTATTGGCTAGCACAGGAACCGCAAACCGAGCTGGCGGGAGCGGCCCTGGCCTACCCTTGCCCCCCTGCCAGCCGGGGCCGACTCTCCGCCCCTGTCGTATCGGAGTTGCGACTATCCGGTGCTTGAAGACTTCGGCGCGCGTTTGCGCCTGGCGCGAGACGGATGAGGCTGACACTGACCTCGAGGGTCCTGTAAAATCTCCTGTCGCTAGAGCCATCCCGGTCCCGATGGAACGAGAACCGGGGATGCTCTCAGTCTTTCGTGAAGGCGCGTGAGCCTCAGGCTTCCTTGAAGCGGTAGCCGACGCCGTAAAGTGTCTCGATCATCTCGAACTCGTTGTCGACCACCTTGAACTTCTTGCGCAGCCGCTTGATGTGGCTGTCGATGGTGCGGTCGTCGACATAGACCTGGTCGTCATAGGCGGCGTCCATTAGCGCGTTGCGACTCTTCACCACGCCGGGCCGGGTCGCCAGCGCCTGGAGGATCAGGAATTCGGTGACGGTCAGCGCCACCGGCTCGTTCTTCCAGGTGCAGGTGTGCCGTTCGGGGTCCATGCGCAGCAGGCCGCGGTCGAGCGCCTTGGCATTGTTCTCCTTCGGCGCGACGGTCGGGTCCTTCGGCGCCGAGCGGCGCAGCACGACCCTGACGCGCTCGACCAGCAGGCGCTGCGAGAACGGTTTGCGGATGAAGTCGTCGGCGCCCATCTTGAGGCCGAACAGTTCGTCGATCTCTTCGTCCTTGGAGGTCAGGAAGATCACCGGCAGGTCGGATTTCTGCCGCAGCCGGCGCAGCGTTTCCAAGCCGTCCATGCGCGGCATCTTGATGTCGAGAATGGCAAGATCGGGCTGGGTGGTGCGGAAGCCGTCGAGCGCGGAGGCGCCGTCGGCGTAAGTCATGATGCGGTAGCCTTCCGTCTCCAGCGCGATCGAGACGGATGTGAGAATGTTGCTGTCATCGTCGACCAAAGCGATTGTGGGCATGAGCCTCTGCTTTCTGCTTTCCGTTTGGGTCGTGGCTTGAAACGGCGAGCAATCCACTGATGCGCCGCATACACGGGTGCCGAAGTCGGCAATCGAACCTTGTCGCCGAGCAATGTAAGCTGGGCTGAGGTGTGACCAAGTTCCACAAAGCGCGGCAGATTCGCCCCGTTTCGCCCTTTAACCTGCCCCCCGTTTACCCGAAAAAAGACCTCCCTTGCAACCACCTGACCCGAGAAAGCCGATGCAACCGACCTCCGATTTCGACCCTCGGGCCAGTACGCCTACCGGTCCGAATTGTATCCTTCAACCCCGTCGAGGGGTGGTCGCGCGATGCGACTTCCGACGTCGCGACGCTGGCTCAGCGCGCCGACACCGACGCGAAGGTCTCGTCTGCGCTGCAAGACTTCATCGCCGCCAACGCCACACGGCGTTTCGACATGCAGCTAGCCCTGCCCTTGCGCGGTGTCGCCTGACGGTGGYGGACTTCCGCTCTAGGTCAAAGAGGGTAAACGCAGGTTCGAAAACAATCGAGTCAATGGCCCGGCGCTGACTTGGCTGTTGAAGCTCGACGCTTTGGCAGCCCGTAGTATCGCAAAGAGATACTGAGCTGATGCGCTTTGACAGCCACCGACGAGACGCCTCGGTTCAATTCAGCGGCTATCGCTTCGCGGCGGTGATTCCCGGCCATCGCCTTGAGCTTCTCAAGGTCTTCTGAGGTCCATGGGCGAACAGAATTGGCCATATGCCGATCCTCCGAAACGAAAACTTTGGCCCGATGCACAATTACTGCGGATTCCGATGATCTCGCCCGGGTGTACCGATTTGATCTCGCCCAGGATTCCGAGATGATCTCGCCCACCCTTCCGA
>NZ_JBFRFR010000130.1:0-13312 GCF_052114925.1 Bradyrhizobium sp. 2TAF36
GATCTATATCAAGATCTATATCAACCCGTTTGGCTTTAGCGATCTCTCTCCCGGAGAAGTAATTGCGATAGCGTTAAGAAGGTTTGATCGTTCTCCGTCTGCGGGCAGTGCTCTCAAAGAGCTGCTATCTGAATTGCCGGAAATGACGTTGTCCTTGATTGGCTTCAATGGTTCCACCGTTGGTTCCACCGTGTGCAAGTTGTACTTCGTGGTTGGGGTTAAGGTCGTTGAGGACCTGACCGCATTCCTCTGTGCAAGTGGGGTCGAGAATTCGGGTCACATAGCCCGATTGTTCTTTCGAAACTCTGAAAGGCGCATAGAAGAGAACGTTTTGCAGGTACACATGGCCGTAACGGTCTCAGATCCTCCCGCTGCCAAGACCAGCATATATTTGCAACCATCGCGCTGCGCCCCATCCGGTTCGCTCGCGCGGATCAGCGAAGCAGGCAGGATGTTTGGACTCGGTGAATCGGTGTTAGAGCACGCTTTAAAGATTGCTCAAACAGATGAAGGGAGTGGCGAAGGCCGACTTAACTTCATAGGGTTTGGTGCAAAGAAGGCGGATTTGTACTTTCGTGCGTTTTGAGCAGCGCGAAAATCTCTATCGTCGCATGCTGCGTTTATGGTGGGGGCTAGGGGCAGTGAAAGCAAGAGCATTTCTTTCGTGCGTTCTGGTCGGCTCATGGCTGTTGCTTTCGAGTTGTGGCGCGATTCTTCCAATCATGGATCTTAAATATTCTAGCGACGAGCGCTTCGCAAAGTTCGTGCGCGCGATTGCTGAGCACGTGCGTTGCGAGATGCATAAAGCAGTTGCTGACGAGTACGATCCCAACAATCCAGCTCGAAAGGTTTTGTATTCCTGGGCTGCTAAAGTGGCTCTAACAATAAGGGCCATCGACAAGGGCGCAGTGAACCCGGGCGTTCTTGCGACAAATGCACCGGGACCGTTTACGTTTGCTGCGAATGGACAATTCGAAGCGGACGGCACCCGCGAAATGACGATGACTTACTTTTTGCCGTTCAATGAACTGCTCGGGCTTCAGCAGAAAATTGACGTTGTCGGAAAGCAGCTCGATTGCGATGGAATAACTGCGACTACTGAGGTTACTGAGCCTATCGCTGGCAACTTGGGCATCGATCAGTCGCTGCAAGCTGCGCTACAGGCTTGGGATGGGTTCAACACGCTGGCTGAAGGTATCAAGGGAGGACCTTTCGACACGATCACCCATCACGTCACGTTCCAGATAATTGCGGGCGGAAGCGCCACCCCAACCTGGAAGCTCGTCAACGTTACTGCATTTACTCCTGCATCACTTGTGAGCGCAACTCGCACGACCACGAATGAGTTGCTCGTAACCATGGGGCCAACGCAACTGGGCAGCAGAAAGCAAATCATATCTCCTGCCCTGAATGAGTCATTTTTCATCGAGCGGCTGAAAAGTGCCGTTCGCCCACAATAGAGAGGCATGATCTCGATGTTCGGCAAGGGAATCTATCTCGCGTTCGGGCTAGTACTGGCGTTTTCGATGCCTAGTTTCGCCCAAGCAGCGCCGATCCGAACGAAATGCATGAAGAGCCAAACTCAAGCGATCTCGCGCATCGTGCCGCTGGATGTTCAATCTGCCCAGCAACTTAACTGGCAGGGTCCTCCGCTTGCCAGCGGTACTTTCAGAATTCAGATCGCGCCTGATATTCCTGACAACAGGAATCAAACGCCAAACCAGTTTCGGTTGGCATACTTCTATTCTAGCGATACCATAGCCCGCTACACCAATTCGGTTGATCATCAAGCTTCGATTGAGTTCGTCGGACCACCGCAAGTTTGCGGTGCCACGAAATAGTTGCCGGTGCCATAGATTGCAACTGAGGGATTGCGCTTATAGAGCGCGTAGTGGTAGCATTTTCAGTCGTTGTCTCGTTCGGCGGAGTTTGAACATGGCAGAGAGCGAAAATAAGGTCTCAATTGACGACGTGTTTGCCGCTGCTGCCGCGGGGGTACTTCGTGCGCTGGATGCTCGTAGCGCCGCGGGGAAGCAAAGCGCGGACGTTGGTGTTACCGATCTGGTTAAGGCAGGTTTTGTGGTGGACGTAATCATCCGTGCGGGTGGTATTCCGATAGATCAGTCCGTCCAGCGAAGCTCAGGCAAGACTGGATGAAGGCTGACCTAAAACACGAGGTTGACTTGCTTTGTCCGAGTGCTCAACCGGACTGGGACGGGGCACTTGCGATTGGTATAGTGAACGGGACGACCGACGCGCCGCGCGTGCGAACCCTGGAAACACCGCTTGCCGTTACTCCTGAATTGCTGACACTAGCAGCTCCGGTCCAGCCGACGGAGGTGTTTCGATTTGCTGCCCCCTGTTTGAAAGAGAGTTGCAAGCACTTTCAACAGGGCACATGCCATCTCGCGAATAAGATCGCGAAGCTCTTGCCACGAGTTTCCGACCGTTTTGCGATTTGCAAGGTGCGCGCGCGGTGTCGCTGGTTTTCCCAAGAAGGGCGCGCAGCTTGCGAAAGGTGTCCCCAAGTCGTCACTGATGACGCACTTGCCTCTGCTCAAATGCGCCTCATATCAGATCCCGATTTTTCAATAGACTGATGCTCCGTATCGCAGTGAAGTGCGTACTTCTGGTACCGCTTCTATGATAACTTACGGCACGAGCGGAGCGATCTCTACGGCGCTCTCACGTCTACGAATATCGGTAGAGGTTCGCAGAGACAAATCGCCTCTCGCTGCGAGTCGGGGCTAACGCCGCCCAAACGAACCGGCGCGTTCTTTCACTTTTCTGCAGCGGGCGGCGGAGATTGCCTCTAGATCAACTGTGACCTCGATATTGAAAAGGTATCGAGTTCGATTCAGCGAGCGGGCCTGCTGTCGCTGGGACTCCTCGGGGAAGAGTCGCGCAGATGATGAGAAAACTAAAAGCCTTCTGAAGCAGACATGTCGGTCGGGCGCGCCGTTTGCGGTGCTAGGTACTCTTGGCAGTTCGCATTGCTGCGGGCCCAGATCGCAGTTCAAACTTCAGGCCGTCGCTATTGACAAAGAACAGGGGGCCCGGTTGGGCGAAGCCAAAAGCCGCTGCCGTAAGAGGCCCGCCGAAGCAAGCTCCTGTATCGAGGTTCACGCGGTTGGCGTGAACGTCGGGAGCACGCGTTACCGTTGGCGTATGGCCGTGCACCACGAGAGCGCCGTGCCACAGCCTTGAGGACAGGAACGGCTCACGTATCCACAGCATGTCATCCTTGGACTGGGCCTCCAAGGGAACGCCGGGTCTTACTCCGGCATGAACGAACAACCTGTGCTCGTCGCGAACTTGAAGAGGCCGCGCTCTCATCCACGCGAGGTGTTCCGCCGGGAGATCGGAGGGGTCATCTATGCCGTAGGCATCCAGCGTCTGCTCGCCGCCATTCGCCCACCACTGCATAAGCTCGGCATCGGAGCGGCTCCGATCCGCGGCGAGGCAAAGCATATGGTCGTGATTGCCCAGGAGGCAGCGGAATCGCGACGGGGCACTGGCCTGTTCTCGCATCAGGCAGGTAATAACTTCATCGGAGGCGGGCCCTCTATCGACATAGTCGCCTAGGAAGAGGAAATCGTGCTCGATATCGCCTGCGCCCTTTCGGCAGGCGTCGAGCAGAGACCTAAGTTCCTCGAAGCATCCGTGGATGTCTCCAATCGCGAAGGTTATCCGTTTGCTCATATTGACCGCCCATTGCAACCATTCTAGTTGACATCAGAAGCAGTGCTTCGCCAGACGAATATTTTTTGCAAATGTTCCATAATGTGTAAATTTCTCGGGGCCTCGATTGAATCTAGGGAGATTGGAATGAACGGGGGCGAGGTCGCGTAGTGAGATTGCGAATCCATCGGGGGACGCGGGAGATTGGTGGCACCTGTATCGAGCTGGACAGCGAGGGAGCCCGAATCCTTCTCGATCTCGGTCTTCCGTTGACCGCCAGCGATCTTGCTTGCACGCCGCTGCCCAACGTCGATGGGCTTTCCACAGTTAGCGCCAGCCTTCTCGGTATCGTCCTGTCTCATGGTCATCGGGACCATTGGGGCTTGGTGCCGAAGGTCAACCCCGCCGTTCCGCTGATCATGGGGAAGGCGACCGAGAGCATCATCCGGGCGGCCGCCGACTTCGTCCCCGACGCTGTCGCCTTGAATGCAAGTCACTATCTTGAGCATCGCAAACCAATACAGATCGGCCCTTTCACCGTCACGCCGCGCCTCGTGGATCATTCAGGCTTTGATGCTTACGCCATGGAAATCGCGTCCGGCGGCAAACGCGTATTCTATTCCGGTGATCTCCGCGCTCACGGCAGGAAACACAAGCTGTTCGATGCGCTGATCAGCGATCCGCCTCGCAACATCGACCTCATGCTGATGGAGGGATCGAGCCTCGGTCGTTTGTCCGACAACGAGACGTTTCCGTCAGAGGAAAACCTTGAGGAGACGTTCGTCACGCGCTTCGGGGAGACCGAAGGCGTCGCCTTGGTCGCTTGTTCAGCCCAAAACATTGACCGTGTGGCAACGATTTATCGCGCGGCAAAGCGAACGGGTCGCAGCCTCATCGTTGACGCCTACGCTGCCGAGGTGCTGAAAGCCACGGGGCGCGACAATATCCCCCAGCCCGCGCCGGGATGGTCAAATCTCGCGGTCTATATCCCGCAACGACAGCGGGCTCAATTGAAAGCCAAGGGAATTGCAGCCCTGGTCGATGGCTATCGTGGCTTTCGGATTTGGYCCGAACAACTCGCCGAGAGCGGCCCCCGCTCGGTCATGTTGTTTCGGGGGTGGATGATGACGGACTTAGAGCGCGCCAACGCTCTCTCCGGAGCACGTGTGATCTGGTCTCAGTGGGACGGATATTTGGCCGATGGGGCCGGGGCTAGGCTGCAGGCGGATTGCAGGGCGCGCGGAATACCCTTTGAGTCAATTCATACTTCGGGGCACGCGAGTGTTCCTGATCTGAAGCGACTCGCGGCAGCTATTTCACCTCACCGCCTCATTCCAATCCACACATTTGGGCGCGACCGCTTTCCATCGTTGTTTGACAACGTTACTTTGGCTGAGGACGGTGGGTGGATCGCTATCTAGACCGGAAAGTTGCCTCATAGATGACGCTGATGAATATCCAGCTAGAACGCCTTCTTCAAAACGCCAAGCTTGCCCGGAGTGACGAATTCTCCAAAATTGCGGAGATGTATCGGGATCTATTTAGCCGTCATCAATTTCGCCTCAGACCCTCAGTTGGCTCAATAAGTCTCGTCAGTTGCGCCAGCGCCACGCCCCAATTGGGATTTTCGCAGATCAAAAGTGCTCTGCACCTGCAGAATAAGCTTGCTGCGTTGAAGGAGGAGCGCGCTAAATTCGGGGACCTACGACGCTCCACGCCGGAGAAGCGCCTTCAGTCGTGGTTGATTTCGGAGGCCCTGCAAAGCGGCGGCCGAATCGCATCAATTGAGCGCGCTCTGAACGATGGTCATTCCTATTGGTTTGTATCAGACGAGATCGCGCTCGCCCATCAGACCGAAGGAAACGAATCTGAAAAAATTGTCGCCGATCTGCTGCTTGTTCGCGAGAATGGTAGCGGCGAGAGCGAGTTTGTGAATGCCGAGCTAAAGTACAAAAGGACTACCGAGACCCACAAGCAGGTCGAATGTTTTTGGCAGGGTTTTCGGGAGCCGGAACAAATTGCGCTCTGGCGAAAATTTGCTGAGACAATGCTTGGCCGCAAAGAGCGGCGCTGGAAGCAAACGGAGAAGCGTAGAGGTCTGGTTATATGGCCGTCGGGATCGGGTCGAGCTGCTCCCCGGGAAAGCAAGATCCGTTTGGATTGCTACAAGTCGAAAGGCATCGATACGCTTTGCTATTCCGGTCCGCAATATTGGCTCCACGCTGAGCCTTCGGGTTCATAGGAGCGTTTACCGCCGATTGGGCTCTGTTGGGCGTCGCAAGAAGCCCGCTGAGACAGATTGAGAGGAGAGGCCCATGCCCAAGAAGTTTCCAACCTATCGCTGCAAGCAGTCCTTCTCTGCCGATCTTGAATTTTCCATGTATCAATTCGAGAAAGGAAAGACCTACACGGACAATGGCACGACGGTTATGGATGTCTACTAAACGGGGCAACTGGTTTGAACCGGCCGAGCCTGATGCCAGCACGATCACAGTCACCCATCCTGAAGCGAGAAGGCGACGCTAGCTGTTGACGGCGCTGCGCGGCGGCGACGACCGAGAGGGCTTCTACGCAGAACGTTGCCGTCATCGTGATTTACACCGGATGGGTCAACGTCCGACGGCTGAACACATCAACGGCCGCCAGCAGGGTGGAAGCCTTTTTATGGAAAGGTTTCTATGAAAAGCTTATCGTTTGCAGCCGACTTATCTGCCTGAGTTGGCAGAAGCGCGCCCTCGATCAAGTGCGTTAGGTGGCCAGCTTGGAGTGCGTTCGCGCCGTTGCTCGATGGTGTTTTTTGGTGCAGGTTACATTGGGGGGAATCACAATGGCTCGTCCGAAGGGTAAGAAAGTCGCTGCCCGGCTGTCCGTGGGACTGAGCAAGCCTCAGCACACAGCGCTGACGGCCTTAGCTGAGGAGAACGAGGCCACGGTGGCTTGGCTCGTTCGCAGGGCCGTGATGGAATTTCTTGAACGGCATGGGGCACGCCCCAGACAGCCATTGCGCTCCCGTCGCGCATCCACAAAATCGAAGCGCCCGGCCTGATGACATGAGTCGTTTTGTACAACACGATAACGCATTCGCCTCCGAGAACGCAGTCGATGCCTTGACATGGGGATCGGAATGAAGAAGCAGGACCTGAAGGCAAACGTCATCATCTCAGGACCGATTTTTCCGGAATCCGTGCAGGTCGTGATGGYGCACGACATGGGCAACCTCGTGAAGATCATCGGCAAGGGCTTGCGGACCGAGAAATTTTACGACTCGATCCTTGACGAAAGCCAGCTCGATACGATCACGGCATCGCCCGATCGTGAACCCTTCGACGGTGATCCAGTTCGCTTTCGTCTCGGCGTCGAAGGCATGCGCCTTGGTCTTGCATATGAATACGATCCGTATTTCGCGCTGTCGATCGCGCGTGTTGATCCGCTGCCGCATCAGCTTGAGGCCGTCTACGACTATTTCCTGAAGCTGCCTCGAATCCGCTTTTTGCTGGCCGATGATCCGGGCGCAGGCAAGACGATAATGGCAGGGCTCCTCATCAAGGAGCTTAAAATACGGGGCTTGGCGAAGCGCACCCTGATCGTTACTCCGGCTAATCTGTCATTCCAGTGGCAACGTGAACTAAAGGACAAATTCCGCGAAAACTTTGAGGTAATCCGCAGCGACGTACTCCGCGCCAACTACGGGTCGAACCCATGGCAAGAAAAGAACCAAGTCATCACTTCGGTTTCATGGGTTTCCCGGATCGAGGACGCGAAGGAATCACTACTACGAAGCCATTGGGACCTAATTATCGTCGACGAAGCCCACAAAATGTCGGCCAACAGCGCCGATAAGAAGACCTTGGCTTACCAGTTGGGTGAGTCTCTTTCTACCATGACCGATCATTATCTCTTGATGACGGCAACGCCTCACAAAGGAAATCCGGAAAATTTCTGTCTCTTCCTGTCATTGCTCGACAAGGACGTATATGGCGACGTGAAAAGCCTTGAAGAGGCAATGGCGCGTCATGACGCACCGTTTTATTTGAGGCGCGTCAAAGAGGCACTGGTCTCTTTCCCTGATCCTGAAACCGGTAAGGTAAAGGCGCTCTTCACGAAACGGATTGTGAAAACAAGCGAGTTCGAAATCGATTCTGACGAATACTATCTCTATGACGAGCTCACCCGATATGTGGAGAACCAGTCAATCCGAGCTGCTGGCGATGACAGCGCGCGAGGCCGTGCTGTCGGGTTTACGATGGCCATGCTGCAAAGGCGATTCGCGTCAAGCATCTACGCCGTCCGCCGCAGTCTCGAACGGATGAGGGAAAAGCGTGAGCGCATTTTGGAGGATCCCGCAAAGCATCGACAAGAGCAGATTGCCAAAAAGCTTCCAGACGACTTCGACGATTTGCCCGAAGAAGAGCAGCAGGAGCTTATAGCCGAGGCCGAAGATCAGGTCGTGTCCTACAATCCAGCAGATTTGCGCGAGGAAATATCGGAGCTAGGTGCTCTCATACGTCAGGCAAAAATCCTCGAAGAGAGGGAAGCAGAAGTAAAGGTCCGTCGGCTCAAAGCTCTGCTGACGGAAAGAGGAGTCTTTGAAGACCCAAATATGAAGCTCCTCATCTTTACAGAGCATAAGGATACCCTCGATTTTCTAGTGGGCGATGGCCGTGATGGTAGGCCACTAGGCAAGTTGCGAGAATGGAATCTAAGCGTAACGCAAATCCACGGCGGTATGAAAATTGGCGACCGCGACACGCCCGGGACGCGGATCTATGCGGAACGAGAATTTCGAGAAACATGTCAGGTACTCGTCGCCACCGAAGCTGCCGGCGAGGGTATCAACCTTCAATTCTGCTGGTTGATGGTTAATTACGACATTCCCTGGAATCCCGTGCGGCTCGAACAGCGCATGGGCCGTATTCATAGGTACGGCCAAGAGAAGGATTGCTTGATCTTCAACTYCGTCACGACCAACACCCGCGAAGGCCGAGTGCTTCAAAAGCTTTTCGAGCGCGTAGAGCAGATTGAAATTGACCTTGATCCGAATAAGACCGGCAAGGTGTTTAATGTGCTCGGGGATGTATTTCCGGGCAATCAGCTCGAAAAAATGCTTCGCGACATGTATGCCAAGAACAACATGACGGAAGAGCTGATAAAGCAACGCATCGTTGAGCAAGTAGACACCGAACGCTTCAAGGGCATTACGAATTCCACTCTCGAAGGACTAGCGAAGCGCGAACTGAATTTGTCAGCGATCCTCGGGAAGTCGGCGGAGGCTCGTGAGCGGCGGCTGGTGCCTGAAGTTATTCAGGACTTCTTCGTTCAAGCTGCGCCGGTTGCGGGAGTAGCGATGACGGAGCCGCAGCGTGGCCGGGACGTGTTTCGCATCGGTCGCGTGCCGAGAAATTTGTGGCCTACCGGTGAGCGGCTGGAACCCCGGTTTGGGCGCCTTGGACGAGAGTACAAACAGATCGTCTTCGACAAGGAGAAGCTTAAGAAGGAACCAACAGCCGAGTGGGTGACGCCGGGACATCCCCTATTTGAGGCTGTGCGCGAGGACGTGCAAGAGAATGTGCGCGACGACCTCGCGAGGGGGGCCGTCTTTTACGACCTCAACCGCGAAAAACCAGCGCGTATAAGCGTTTTTTCGGCGGCCATACGCGACGGACGGGGTAACGAGTTGCACAAGCGCCTTTTTATCGTGCAGCAGAATGCTGACAGTTCGATGGAGCTGAAGCAGCCGACCTATTTGCTCGACTTGGCGACGGCACCTATCAATACGCCTGTACCGGATAACATCACGCTTGATGACGCAGTTGCCGAAGGTTTCCTTGTGTCTGAGGCTCTTCAGCCTTTTCTGTCTGACATCGTTAACGAGCGTACAAAGGAAATTGAAACCATTTCGCGACACATGGAAATCAGCCTAAACGAGCTGATAAATCGACAGCAATTGCGGATGGTCGATCTCTATGAACAACAGGAACAGGGTGATAGTGCATCTCCCGTTGCAGCCAATATCAAACAGGTTGAGGATCGCCTTGATGAGCTGAACGGCCGCTTAGAACGGCGCAGAATAGAACTTTCACAAGAGCGCCACTGCACGATAAGCGACATCCGACGGGTGGGCGTTGCGTGGGTTGTGTGTGCCGAAAACTTAAACCCGAACGTAGCGGTGATGAAGTCCGCCCAAGAGAGCGTCTGAACTTATGAAGCCGGATCGCCGAACCGGGCGTGAGACCGGCGCATCTTTGTTTAGAGATCGATGCGTTCTCATGCCGTTGTAATAGTCCGCATAGTTTTTCAGAATCCGGCGCAGATGAGCCTCGCCCAAAACAATGAGGTGATCCGAACACTCGCGCCGGATTGATCCGATCAACCGCTCGACAAAGCTGTTCTGCCAAGGTGAGGCCGGTGCAATAGGCTTGTCCCGAATGCTCATAGCACGCAGTCGGCGTGTGACGACCGTACCGTAGATGCGATCCCGGTCTCGGATCATGTAACGCGGAGCCCCATCCCAAGGAAAGGCCTCGGTTATCTGACGTGCAACCCACTCCGCTGTCGGGTTGGCTGTGACGTTGATCCAGACAAGGTCTCTACGATCGAGCCGCATGATGACGAAGGCATAGAGCAGATCGAAGCCAATGGTCGGGACAACAAACAAGTCCATAGCGGCAACGTCAGGCGCGTGGTTACGCAGAAAGGTGCGCCATCCCTGACTGGGTGGCCGTCGCCGTTTGACCATGTATTTGGCGACGCTCGACTGCGCGACCGCGAACCCGAGCTTGAGCAGTTCGCCGTGAATACGCGGTGCTCCCCAAAGCGGATTTTCGACGCTCATCCGCCGGATCAATGCGCGCAGGTCCGTCTCGATCTGCGGCCGCCCTCCCGGAGAGCGCGACTTCCAGCGCCAATAATGGCGAAAGCCGGCCCTGTGCCAACGCACGAGCGTCTCGGGCCGGATGATTGTGAGAACCTGAAGGATTGATGGAAACCAGCGATAAAGCTGGATAAAGAACCAGCGGTCACTGTTCGTCAGCCGGGCGCGACCATGCAGCCTGCGCCTCAAGACATTCAACTGATGACGAAGCACCGCGTTCTCAGCCTCAAGCCGCAACCTCGACTTGAATGGCGAGACCAGGACGGCCAAAACGAAAAGGAGCAGCCCTATCATTCCGCCAGCTTAGGTGATTCCATTGCTCCATCAAGACGGATAGGGTTTTCGGTACACACAGGGGTCAAAGCGGGTTCTTTGCTCATGTCACCCTCATGCGGCTCGCATCTGCAGACGTAGGAACGCTTGGTTTCAAAGCAGGTTGCAAGCGAAGTTCAGTATGGAGAAAAACCAGCGATGAAGGTAGCGAAGATTGCCTTGATCGCGGTCGCGTCGGCCCTGGGCGCGACGATGAATGGAAGACAATTTATAAGGCAGGAAGCCTGACTATGCGGCGGCTTTTGGCGCGGCCCTGGACCGAAGATGAAGAGAGGCGGCTGAGGCAAATGGCGGAGGCTGGAATGAAGACTTCCCTCATCGCCCGCAAACTAAAACGTCCGGTCGGCTCGATCTACACCAAGATGGCCAAGCAGCAACGACAGTCAGGGCCTGACCAGCTTCTGTCTCCCGCTGGATAACGGCGTCCGGGTCCTTATTTAGCGCGAGCATCCCCGCTGTTCGACGCCGACAGTACTTCGTTCAGTCGGTCGAGGAATACGGACTGACCTTTCAGAATTCGTCCGCGGGCCGCCCCTGTTTCGAACCACGATGCGCGGTCAAGCTCGGGAGAATTCTGGTACTTGCCCGAACGAGGGGGCCATTCCATCTTAAACGTATTGCTCTTCAGCTCTTCAGGATTCCAGTCATCCTCTGTGGCCCATATATGTACGGACTTGCCGCCCGGCTGCTTCGCGTGCCCGAGTGCAATGAAGTCTCCGCCCGGCCTGTAGCCCGTTTCTTCCTCGAATTCTCGTTTCGCTGCGCCCAGCGGAGCCTCGCCAAAAACAATAAGACCCTTGGGGATTGTCCAGGCGCCGTGATCCTTTTTCTTCCAGAAAGGTCCTCCGGGGTGTCCAAGCAGGACTTCGACATTCTTGCCGCTCTGCGGAAGAGAAGAATGTCCGCCGCGCGTGAGTAAGCCTTCGAGCGATAAGTATTGCCACCGCGACGGGGGTGTAACGGGGGTGGCGTTTGAGCTCCCCTCAAGGTGTGCGCGGTCTACCCGCGCACACCTTGTATCCTTCACAATTCCCCTAATCTCAGTTTGCCATAACTCTACGTGAGATTGCAAAATGCGCATCGTAACTTTCGCGTCCGTTCCGGCGAGACGATAGAGCCAGTTTGAAAGATATGACACTTCAGCGTCCGCTAATTTAGAGACGCAGGCTGGTGGTTTGCACCGGCGGTGCGGCTAAACGACCATAAGTAGTGCCATCGGAACGTTGTCCCGGGCTCCTGGTTATGGCGCCAGGGGCTCGATAATGGAGGACGTCATGGCAACTGAGGAACGGGAAACGGGCACCTTGATCGGCAGTGACAAGGTTGAGGGCACGGCGGTCTATGGACCGGATGAGAGCAAGATCGGGTCGATCGAACGCGTCATGATCGACAAGCAGTCCGGCAAGGTTTCATACGCGGTCTTGAGTTTCGGCGGTTTCCTTGGCATGGGAGACGAACACTATCCGCTCCCCTGGCAGTCGCTCAAATACGACACGAACCTTGGCGGCTACCGTACCGGCATCACCCAGCAGCAGCTGGAGGGCGCCCCGAAATACGCGAGCGACAATGACTGGAACTGGGGTGACCAGACCCGCACGCGGGCGGTAGACGACTATTACGGACTCGCCCCGATCTGAGGCAAATCTCTAAAAAAGCCCGCCGCAAGGCGGGCTTTTTTCATTGGAGTAAGCCTGCGTAAAAAAGGCCGGGCACGACCTTTCGGCACTGCCCGGTCCGCAGATTAGGGTTGGCTGAAAAGCTTCTTGACGGCGTTCCAGTTTTCGACCGCGCGCAGGCCCTTGCGCTTGGTGTAGGACTGGCACCTTGCTAATCACACTTCCACCTTCGAGGAGTGTTAGAGGGCCGCGCATTGCGATCGCGTAGTCAAAGGTACAAGATCCGCCACCTTGCGCGTTCTTCGCGGCACTACGAACGACCCAGTCAACGATACCCCCATGGCGCCGCCCATGATCCGGACGGAAGAGCGACTGACCCTCGCGCCCGAGTGCCGTTGGTACCACTTAGAATTCGCGCGGTACCGCTAACAACGGGGCGGGCTTTGCCTGCGTCTCCTCCCGGACTGGAAAGGCCGCTGCCAAAACGGGGCAACGGTCTTCATTTTCAGATGTCCGGAGTTGGCCGCCTAGTAACGCTTGTTTTCGTCTAGGACCGTCGCGGCGATATCGCGCGGAAATCATTTATGCGCCCGAAGCCGCGCTGGTCGACCTGATCAACCAGAAGCGCGCAGGCAAGACCATCCGCCCGAAGGAGCGACCCAAAGGCGAAAATGTGGTCGATCTGATGGAGGCGCTGCGGAAGAGCGTCGGACGCGAAACCGCACCGGCGAAGGCGGGCAAGCCCGTCAAGAAGCCGCGCAAGGCGGCTGCGGGCCAGAAAGAGATGTTGATGCCGATCCGAGGCAAGAAG
>NZ_JBFRFR010000131.1:0-13248 GCF_052114925.1 Bradyrhizobium sp. 2TAF36
GGCCGGAACGTGCCGCTCGAGCGAAAACTCATAGAACAATGCGGCCTGCCCAACTCGCTGATGTCCCATCATGATTCAGCCCTCTTGCAACGACTGAATCAGCGAATGTCAGCTCACGCAACCGAAGACTTTTTCAACAAAATCGGCCCTGAGCAGACGCTGCCGCTTCGCGCGGAAGCTGRGGGACGCCTGCACCTCGCGGGATTCCCTACCAGCGAGACCAGTACAGCGCCCGGGAAGCTGAGGTACTTGCCTCCTCAATTGAGCAAGCAAAACTTCCCCCAAACATCAGAGCCTCGCTAAGAACGGAGATTGGCTTAACTGAGATCACGCAAAAGACCTTTTGCCCGCTTAAGGTCGGCGGTGTCGAGACCTTCGGTAAACCGGTCGTAAATCGGTTGTAGCAGCGCCTTCGCTTCGGTCGGTCGGTCCTGATCGCGAAACAACTGTCCCAAGCTTGTGGCGGCGCGTAGTTCCCAGGACAGAGCGCCCTGCAGGCTCGCCCACTTCATCGCCCGGAAAAACTGATCCTCGGCCGTTGCCGCAGCGCCGGGTGCACCTTGCAACAGCAGCAGTTCGCCCTTGATGCGCAGCAGCTCGGCGATACTCAAGCGTTCTTCGGTCTCCTCTGCGCGCGCGATCGCATCGTGCACCACCGAAAGTCCTTCGCCTACTTGCCCGACGCGCCCCAAACCTTCCGCCATCTCACCAACGAACAGGAAATAGCGATGCGATGCGTTGACTTCGTCGCCGAGTTCGTCGATGCCTGACCGCAGCAGCGGCAAGCCGCCGGCGGTATCTCCGCGCTTGATCGCAAGCAGTCCTTGATGGCTGCGGGCAAAGGCAACATAGCGCATCAGCGAATGCCTGGTCGAAAGGTCGATCAGCCTTGCCACGTAATGGTCTGCGACATCCATATCGCCGCTCCACAGCGCGATCGGGCATGCTGCGTTGGCGACGATGTAGCACACCGAGTTGACGTGTCTGCTGGCAGATGCCTCATGCAGGTATGTTTCGGTGACGTGCATTGCGCGATCCGGAAATCCCTGCAGCCATAGGGTCCGGCCCAGAAAGGCGCCGGCGGTCACCCGCTGGTTGCTCCGGAAACGGCTGATCCGCGACTTTTGGACTGGAGGAACATAGTGCGCGAGCATGCGTTCGAGGTGATACCGCGCGCTCGCTTGATCGCCGAGGCATTGCTGCGAGATGCCGATCAATCGCTCACCGATCAGCCGATCGTTGGAATTTGACCGGCTTGCCGCAAGAGCGCTGAATCGTTGCGCGGCGGTCAAGGAGGCGCGAAGGCGGCCAGCGACCCGGTGAAAGAACCACAGGCCTAGCAGCGACCGCAATTGGTGCTCGACATCGTCAAGCCTCTCTGCAAGCTCCAGCGCCTTTGTCCAGGCTTCGCCGAGCGCGGGAATTTTCGCGTCGGTGACAAATATCAGGGTCGTACCGAGCGCGGTATACAGCTTCATCTCGAGGCGCGCGTCGCCATTGACGGCAGCCCCTAGGGCGGCGATCGCCCGCTCCACGCGGCCGCGGCATTCCTCCAGCAACGACGAATGGACGCATAGGGGCACTGCGGCCGCGGTCAGCCCCGCGCCAATCTGCACGTCACCGCTGGGTGAAAAGGCCCAACCCAGCGCCGCGCGCAGGTTGTCGATGTGCCGTCCGTAGTCGCCCATCCAGTCGACCGTGGGGCGCATCTCCAGCTCCGCTTCAGCCCGCTCGAACAAGTCCCGGTAATATTCGGCATGGCGACGTGCGAGCCGTTCCCGTTCTCCGCTCTCGCCGAGCTTTTCGAGGGCATACGTATGTGTCGTATCCAATAAGCGGTAGCGCGCCGTGGTGGCATCGATTTCCGCCACAACCAGCGACTTCGAAACCAGGCTGGAAATTCCATCGACCACGTCCGGCAAAGCGATCCCGGCGCCCGTTACCACCGCGCAGATCGCCTCCAGGTCGATGGCGCCGGCGAAGACCGCGAGCCGGCGGAGGAGCACCAGCTCAGGCTCAGTCAGTAGCTCGTAGCTCCAATCGAAGGTCGCCCGCAGAGTTTGGTGCCGCGGCAGCGCCGTCCGCCCTCCGGTCAGCAGCTGAAAGCGATCGTCAAGGTGAGCGGCGAGTTCTTCGACACCGAGTGCCGTGACACGTGCCGCCGCCATTTCAATCGCGAGCGGTATGCCATCAAGACGCCGGCAGATCGCCGCGATCGTCTTTGCCTGATAGCCATCTAGAACCGCCCCTGCCTCGGTTGCTCGTGCACGTTCGATGAATAGTCTGACGGCGCCGTATTCCAGGAGATCGTCCGCGTCCTCCGTCGGAATCGAGAGCGGCTGCACCCAGTAGACCTGCTCCCCCTCGGCCCGGAGCGGCTCGCGGCTGGTTGCGATGATCTGGGCCGAGGATCCGGCTCGCAGCACGCCCTCAGCCATCCTCGCCGCGGCGTCGATCACATGCTCGCAGGTGTCCAACACCACCAACAAGCGCCGCGCTGCCAGTGCCAGCGCCACGCGCTGGGTCGAAATTTCACCGCCGCCGAACTTGAGTCCGATCGCGGCAGCGAGCGCTATGGGAACCAGACTGGGATCAGCGAGCGGCGAGAACTCGGCCAGCCACACCCCCTCTGGAAAATGCGGCAGCAGTTCACGGGCGACCGCGAGCGCGAGCCGTGTCTTGCCGATGCCCCCCGCCCCGGTCAGGGTGACGAGCCGGCCGGCACGGACAAGCTTCGAGATTTCCTCGACCTCGGCGGTGCGGCCGATCAACGCTGAAACCGGCTGCGGCAGGTTGGTCGACGCTAATGGCTGCGCCGACGCACTTTCCTTTAGGTAGAGTGGATGTCCCGGTCCGGTTGCTGGCCGCATGGTCCAGATGCCGCGCAGGTGATAGCCGCGGCCGGACACCGTCTGCAACAACTCGCGATCTGCGCCGAGCGCCTTGCGAATGGCGGATATATGAATCTGGAGCGTGTTTTCTTCGACCGTCGCAACCGGCCACACCCGATCTATAAGATCGCGCTTGGTGACAAGCTCGCCGCCCGACTGAACCAGAATCTCCAGAATTTCGAATGCGCGGTTCCCGATCGGAACGGAAACACCTCGGGACCGCAGCTCACGCTGGGTAAGATCGATCTCCCACCCGTTCGACTCATAGACGGCTCGTAGGCCTTGCTCGGCCATCACGGCCTGCCCCGTCGGTTGAGTAATCCTAAGAAAATCTCAGCATCAGATCAGGGAACCGCTCCAGGAAAGCAGCTTAAACGTTGATCTGGGCAGTGGGCAAGCGCCGTCGAACTATCCGCTTAACGCGCGGCATATCAATGGCTTGATACCCAGCATCTGCTTGGGTGATCTTCTGAGCAAGATTAGCATAACAGCATCAATGGCGGGCAAGCGATTGATGCAAGGCCCCAGTAAGATCACTCTCGAACCCAGCGGCGCGCTGTTGCGCAGGCTTCGCAGTGTCGCCGCGCCCAAATGTAAACGGGAGAGCGAACATGATCTCTGCGGCATTTCCCTACAAGAAGCAGCTGCGGCGGGTCCTCGGCCGCGAGATGGCGTATGTGGAGGTGGGAAAGGGCGACCCCATCGTACTGCTGCACGGCAATCCCACTTCGTCGTATCTCTGGCGCAATGTGTTGCCGCACCTGAAGCCGCTGGGTCGCTGCATCGCCCCGGACCTGATCGGCATGGGCGATTCCGACAAGCTGCCTGACAGCGGTCCCAACTCGTATCGCTTCGTGGAGCACCGCCGCTATCTCGACGCCCTGCTCGAGTCCCTGGACGTGCGCGAACGGGTCACCCTCGTCATCCATGACTGGGGTTCGGCGCTCGGCTTCGACTGGGCCAACCGCCACCGCGAGGCCGTGAAGGGTATCGCGTACATGGAGGCGATCATGGGGCCGCAATACTGGGACCACTGGGACAAGTTCGAAATGCGTCACGCCTTGCAAGGGCTGCGTTCCGAGAAAGGCGAGGAAATGGTCTTGCGAGACAATTTCTTCATCGAGAAGATCCTGCCGGGAGCCATCCTTCGCAAAATGTCCGACGAGGATATGGCGGAGTACCGCCGGCCCTTCGCCGAGCCCGGCGAGGGCCGGCGTCCGACGCTGACGTGGCCCAGGCAAATCCCCATCGAGGGCGAGCCCGCCGACGTGACTGCGATCGTGACCGCCTACGCTGACTGGCTTAAGACGAGTCATATACCCAAGTTGTTCCTGAGGGCGGAGCCCGGTGGGATCCTCGCCCATGGCCCGGTTCTCGATTTGGCCCGCAGCCTCCCGGCACAGACCGAGGTGACGATCTCGGGACTCCATTTTGTCCAGGAAGATTCGCCGGACGAGATCGGACGGGCCGTCGCCGGCTGGATGGAGGCGTTGGGCTGACCGCAAATGCGAAGTGCCGCGGCGTCTACCAGGGCGACCTTCGCATAGACCACAGGATAGCGTTCGTGAGAATTCGCTGGTAGCGGGCGTCCCGCCAAACTGACGGCTCGTGGCCTAGCGCCGAATAAAATACTCGTCCCTCGCCATAGAATCGGGTCCAGGTGAGAGGCCAGCCATAGAATCGTTGATGTACGCCGGTCTTGCCAAGGTCCACCGAGCTTGGGTCGAGGCGCAGGAGCACGCGTGAACCACGATAGTCGAAGTCGCCGATTTGGTAGATCTCGTCCTCGACTTGCAACGAATTCCCGAGAAAAGCCACCAGGGGATCGCCGGGATCAACCACCTCGATCTTCACGGCCTGATGCCAAGGATGACCATTAAAGTAGCCGCCGACCAGATCGAGATAGTCCGGCCAAGTGTAGAATGTGTCCGTCGCCGAATGAACGCCGAGGAACCCGCGGCCCGAGCGCACAAAGTCGAGAAGAGCTCTCTTTTGCGCGTCGCTCATCGGAAGTTCTCCTGACGTATAGAACATCACCGCTGCGTAGCGCTCGAGGTTTTCGGTAGAAAATTCGGACGTGTCTTCCGTTGCAGTGACTTCAAAAACACCCGAATGGCTTCCGAGCTGGGTCAGGATAACCTTAGAAAGCGGTATGACATCATGCCGGTAGCCGGCGGAGTATGTGAAATAGAGGATGCGCTCTCGCGGACGCTCCGCATGCGCGCCGAGTGGTCGGATTGCCGCCGCGCCGCCGAGGAGCGCGATGAACTCACGTCGCCTCACAACCGCCTCCGCCAAAACCAACCATGTGTTGACGAAGCCTAGCACAGATCAGCCCAGCGCCGACCGGGGGGCATCGCCCTCTCGCGTCCTATGCGACGCTGCTGGCCTGATCCTATTGTGACCGTCGGCGATTGTCCGCCCGTGCGCACAATTTTAGGTTATCTATTCGGATAGTGTTGGGCTGAATAGCCTATGCTGCTTAAGCGTTGCACTACAGCTATCGGACAGGATGATCTCGGAGGCGCATGCATTCAGCTTTCATTTGGTATTTCTTATCCATGAAAGGCCGCATCGGTCCGCAGGAATTTCGATTGGGACTTTTGGGACTTGTGCTAGTCGACATGCTCGTCGTGCGCATCGCGAGGAAGCTCACCGATTCAGGACCCCAATACTATAGCGTCAACCCTCCGCTCGACTGGCCCATCGTCCCGGCTGTCCTCTTTATCTCGCTCTGGCCGTTCGCTGCAATCCTGAGTGCATTTCCCGGACGGCCTGGCGACAATCGGTTCGGCTCGACCTCGCTACCGCGCACGCGCGTCTAGCGCGCCCCCAAAGCAGACCGGCCGGGCGTTCGAACGGTGGCGCGAAAGTCAGCCGCAATGTCTGCTGATGGCCTATCCCTGCCGACAGCGCTCCTCAACGTCAGGTCAGCTTCGCAGGGTAAACCCGGCGCGCCGATCCGCAGCGAACCAGGCCGGACTTCGACCCAATTCAGACTTTGGTTGGTATCCCAAGCCGGACATCAGCTGCCTCCAGACTTGGTGGCTTCCCGCACGAGGACGTCCATCAACATTTTGGCGGGTATCTCGCGGGCAAGCGCCGCCGCCTGACCTGACCAGAGTGGCGTGAAATCGGAGTTTCCATTCTGCTCAGCCGCAGCACGCAGCGGCGACAGTTCGCCCATGGGCAGCGGAAAGTCCGGTGCCGCGTCCGACCAGGGACCGATCTCGGCGGCAAGGCGATTGACCAGAACCCTCGCCGGTCGCCCGGAGAACACGTTTGTCACGACAGTCCGGTTCAACCGCGCGTTTCGCAGGGCCTCGCGATGGAGCGGGGGCGTTGCCGACTCGGCACAAAGCAGAAAGGCGGTTCCAACCTGCACGCCGGCGGCCCCGAGTGCGAACGCCGCTGCGATCCCTCGCCCATCCCCGATCCCGCCGGCTGCGATCACGGGCACGCTGACGGCGTCAGCGACTTGTGGCACAAGGGCGAACGTGCCGGCCTGTGAGGCGATCGCGCGCTCGCTGTTAGAATCGAGGAATGAGCCTCGATGTCCTCCGGCTTCGTACCCCTGAGCGATGATCGCATCGGCACCATGCTTTTCGAGCCAGCATGCTTCGTCGACTGTCGTCGCCGATGAGATCACCTTGCAGCCGGCTGCCTTGACCCGATCGACCAATCCGGGCTCGGGCAAACCGAAATGAAAGCTTACCACCTCCGGCCGGACCTGTTCGACTACGGCGGACGCGGCATCGCCGAATGGAGCGAGATCGAGGCGCGGTGCAGCCGTTGCGGGGGCGATGCCCAGTTCGCGATAATACGACGAAAGCTTCTCATGCCAGGCACGCTCGCGAGCGGCGTCCGCCTTTGCCGCATCGTGGCAGAAGAAGTTGAGATTGATTGGTTTCTTCGTCAGTCGCCGTAGCTCGGCAACGGTCTTTGCAATGAGCTCAGGCGTCAAGACAGCGCAGCCGATCGACCCCATGCCGCCGGCATTCGAGACCGCGGCTGCAAGGTCTACCGTGCCCAATCCGGCCATCGGTGCCAGCACAATCGGATGCTCGATCTTGAACAATTCAACAAGACGTCGGTTAAACCACATCGCACGCCTCCTACCAGTGGCCGGCGGACGCGCCGCCATCGACATGCATGATCTCGCCGGTGACGAAAGCCGCTCGCTCAAGATACATCACGGCGTCGACGACCTCCTGTATCTCGCCCATGCGGCCCATCGGCTGCAAGCTTGCGAGGAAGCCATGCGCCTCCGGCGCATGCATTGGGGTCGCGATCGCACCAGGCGATATGGCATTCACGCGGATATTCCGGCTTGCGTACTCGATCGCGAGCGAGCGGGTGATCGCGTTGAGCCCGCCTTTGGTTAGCGCCGCGAGCGCCGCCGCCACGGATGCCATCGGCTGCTCGGCGATCGTGGCCGTGATATTGACGATGTGACCCGAGCCCGCGAGCAGCATCCTCGCCGCCACCCGCTGCGTCAGATTGAAAAAGCCCGCGAGATTGACCCCGACCATCGTGGCGAAGTCGGCCTCAGAATACTCGGTAAAGGGCTTCGCAATGAAGAGGCCGGCATTGTTGATGAGCGTATCGATCCGCCCGAAGCGCTCGATGGCCAGTTCCACGATGCGATCGGCCGTCTTTGCGCTGGCGATATCGCCATCGACCGCGAGCATCGACGGATCGTCGCTCCTGCCGATCGAACGAGAACTGGCGACGACGTGGTAGCCGATATCCCGGTAGGCCTCGAGCAATCCTGCGCCAATGCCGCGCGATGCTCCGGTGATGATGGCAACCTTCCGTTCGGAAGTCATATTCGCTTCTCCTTCACGCAAAGTGCATGGATGGGCGAACAGTTACCCTGATCGAGGCAATGCCGCTTTGCATCGCCTGCTCAGCTATTGTCATTTCCTGCCGTCGGTGGATGCAGATCGTTACATCGGTAACAAAGTCAAGCCAGCCGGTTTCGCCGATATTGCGCCGGTGTCTGGCCCGTGGCTCGCCGGAATGCGCGGGTGAAATTGGCCTGGCACGAAAACCTGAGCCCGAGGGCGATATCGACCAAGGCCCGGTCCGCATCGCAGAGCAGATCCTTGGCGCGTTCGAGGCGCCTTGCACTGACATGACGATGCGGCGATTTGCCGATGGCGGCCTTGAACGCGCGCGCGAAATAAAACTCGCTCAGGCAGGCAACCGAGGCCAGCCGCGCTACCGTCAGATCGCCCTCCAAATTGGCTTCGATATAGTCGAGCACGCGCGCCAATCTGCGTCGGTCGAGCCCTTCCCCTGCGGCCGGCATGACCAGGCCGGACCGCGGCGCAGCATGGTTCTGGATCAATCTTGCCACCAGACTCAATGCCAGGGTTTCGGCGAGCAGCCTGCCCGCGGACGTCTCGTGTTCCAGTTCGAGCATGATGGCAAAGGCCATCTCGGCAAGCAGTGGATCGCGGAAGCCGCCCTTGTGGCGGAGTGAATCGATCGCCGTCGCGTCGAACCCTTCACCCAAATCATGCGACAAGAACAAACCGGTCGGTAGGTAAAGATGCAAAATCGCGGGCACCGGCTCGGACATGTCGATCAGGCCTTGCTGCACGCCGGCCGGACGAAACCAGATGGTTCCACGTTCGGAGATGGTCGAGTCGATGGCCCCGTCCAGCCGACGCGTGACAACGGACCGACTACCGCGCACATCAACGCAGATCTCGGCATCAGGCTGGGGGTTATTCCAGGCAACCGTACCGCGGTGGCTGCGAAGCTCTGCCGTGAGATTTGACCAACCTCGCGTGGCGGATGAGGCCAGCAGCCCGGCGACGCCGTATTTATTGGAGCTGCGTTCGCCTGACGGCGTCGGCCGAGATGTCAATTCCTGATTTCGGCCAAATAAATCCACGCCGGCGTCACCTTTGGACATGCTGCGGGCTCGACGGCGTTAATGTGGTCGGACTCGTGGCTGACCGCAACTCTCGCCCCCGCCCTATCACGCATCTGCGATCAGGCAGTGTAGCCGCTCACTTCCGTTATTGGCCCCCAACCGACGTTGCCACACTGCTGCCGACCGCCAGCTTTTGACCCACAACGGACATGGCCTCCGTCATAGGGGCAATATTTCTGTTTCAGTGCTGCGGCCCCCCGTCGAGCTCTCGTTCGTCAACCAGCCCGCCTCCCGCACGATGGCGACGGCTGACCGGGCGACCGGGGCCGTGATTCCATTGACGAGTTGCAGTCGCAGATTGCGGCCCTCGGTAACGGCCCGCACAACCGCCTTCCTCGCGACCCACCAGGAGCGATGTACCTGCAGGCCATCGGCATTTTCGAGCGCCATCATCGCCTGGTTGAGCGTTGCCAGTACAAGGCGAGAGTTGCCGGCGGTGTGGACGCGTACATAGTGGTCCTCCATCTGCAGGCAAAGCACCGCGGAAGGTGGCGCACCGAGTAGTCCGAAAGCAGTTGGCGGCGCTTCGCCGGCTTCCTTGGCCTGTTGCCGGCGATGTAACCGGGCCTGCATGAGAAGGGTGAAACCCAGCACAATCGGCAAGGCGGTGATCAGCCCCTGCAAGTACCAATCGAGCGGTCGCAAGATTTTCAGGAAGGGCCATATCGATACGGCGATCGACACGACCCAGATCTGGAATGGCGCGTTCAGGATGACGACGCCGAGGAAGATCGACATCCAGGTCATTGCCGGGTTCAGGCGCAGCCGCAGCACCACCCGGATGAGCGATCCGAAAAGGAGGATTCCGGGCAAGAAGCAAGCGAGTTGAAACACCACGCGCTGCCAGGTCGGTCCGTTCAGATAGCTACCAAACGGTCCGATCAGGCCGAAAAAGATGGCGCAGACGCTCGCGATCGCGAGGTCAACGGCCCAATCCCGCAGAAAGTCACTCCGACGCGCTTCACTCATAAGGCCATTATAGTGGCGGTTTGCCCGCCGGCGAACCCATTCGCCCGTTGGCGAACAATTGCTGGCGCAGGCCCGTGCCGTTTGCTGGATCCTTGGCGTCCCACTCGCCGAGAGGTTCCCATGCGCTACACGATTGCATATTTTTTCGCCGTACTCATCGCAGTCACCGCCGGCCAGGCCGACGCCGCGGTCGGGTTCCGGCATTTCAGCATCGACGATCCGCAAGGCCCACCTATCGAGGTGGGCGTCTGGTATCCGACCACGATGACCCCGAAGCCGGAGGCGGTCGAGACCGATCAACAGATGGTCGCCCGCGACGCGCCGGTTGAGGGCACCGGTCTTCCGCTGGTGGTCATATCTCACGGTCACGGAGGCTCCTATGCCGGGCACCTCGACACCGCCACGGCCCTGGCCAATGCAGGGTTCGTCGTCGCCGCTCTTACGCATAATGGCGATAGCTGGCGCGACCAAAGCCGTCCTACCGCAATCTGGGAACGGCCACGGCAATTGAAGCTGCTCACGGATTACATGCTGGGCGCGTGGAGCGACCACGGGCGCCTCGATGCCAATCGCGTTGGCGCGTTCGGCTTCTCGGCTGGCGGCTTGACGGTGCTAGCGGCCGCCGGCGGCGAGCCGGACCTTCGGACCCTTCCGAGCCACTGCAAGGCGCATCCCGCCTTCGAAGACTGTCAGATCATGGAAGAGCACCCGTTGCTGCCGGATACCGATATCGTCTGGACCCACGATCCGCGACTCAAGGCGGTGGTCTCCGCCGCGCCCGCTCTCGGTTTTACCTTCGGGACCAACGGTCTGGCGGCGGTGCTCCAGCCGGTGCAGCTCTGGCGGGCCGAGGATGATCAAGTGCTACCACACCCCTATTATGCGGAAGCCGTTCGGCTCGCGTTGCCGACGCCACCCGAGACGCACGTCGTGGCTGACGCCGGGCACTACGACTTTCTGAAGCCGTGCTCTGCGGACCTGGCAACCCGCATGCCGGCAATCTGCACAAGCAAGCCGGGCTTCGACCGCGCTGCGTTTCATGAGCGCTTCGACCACGACATCGTCGCCTTCTTCAAGCGGACGCTGCAGTAGCAGGTTTTGAAGTGGGATGTCCGTTCCTGGCCGTTAGTTGACATTCCCGCGCTCAGAGCGAACGTCCCCTCATGACCCGAAGTGGACATTACGGATATTGGTGGCTGTGGAAATCGACGTGACTCAATGCTCACCTCCTGAGTTGCAAGCGGAACGACGCAAAGCATGAAGAGCGGCACAGGGTCACTGCACCCATGTGCCCCGTGCTTCATCCGAACAACAGGAGAATTGCATTTTTCACAGCGCATTCGGTCAGGACAGCTGACGGTGCGCGCTGCGTATTCCGGGCATGACGCTGACGTTCGCCGCGTTCYATGCTATTATGCCAATATTCCAGGTCGTTCGGTCGAGCCTTGTATTGAGGTCAAAACCGATGATTGGAGCCACCATCCCCACATACTTCGTCAGTCCAAGGCGAAGCATCAAGAAAGCATGATCACGTTGACGCTCGGCGCCGGCGTGCAAACTCGATTTGACAGGAGAAAGCATACGCAGGTCGATTTTCAACTCGCGGCAGTTCACGGCGGAGACCTGAACCGCCGCTTGATCTAAGGAGGCACTCATGAACTCCATCAACGTGCGCATAGTCCCCACAGTCACCGCAGCGATGAGACTCACCAAAGCAACGGCTTTTGCTGCTGCGCTCGTGTCCTTTGCCCCCGCGGCTGTCGCGGGAGAGCCGATTGAAAAGAAGGGGACTACTCCTTATGTGACGCACTTTATTTTTCGGCCCTTGATGAGCATTGACACCGCCGAACTCGGCAAGGCCACTACGCTGGAGGCGGTCGGCACCACTCAAAACATGAAGGGAGAGAAGATGCTGGACAAGATGTCAGCACGCTGCGTGGCGCTGAACGTCGCGTCCGGAGACAAGAAATACATTGACGGCGCTTGCGTGCTCGCCGACAGCGACGGCGACAAGATTTTCTCGACCTTCGATACTCGAGACCTCGACAAGGCCCAGCCGAAGATGGATTGTGGAACGCATATCATCACCGGCGGCACCGGTAAGTATAAGGGCATCACCGGAAGCGAACCATTTGCGTGCATAGCTATGCCTGCGCTGGCTGGCTCTGGCGATTATTTTGCGATGGACATCCCGCACAACACGTCCTGGGAAATCAAATGATCCTGAACCCGATGTCGCCGTAAAGATGGTTGTTGAGGCGGCCATCAATCGCTGAACGAGAGCCCAGCCCACCACAGCTGGGCTCTTCTTCTGTTCGTAATTTGGGTCAGATGGTCCGCTTGTGGCCCCAAGCGGTCGACCCGGCATGTCCGCTAGATGTCCGCTCCTTGGGGGTGAAGCAGACTTGATATGCTCAGCCCGAGTTCTTCCGGGTGTGACCCGAAGGCGAAGTCGCCGCTGTCCGTATGCATGTCCGTTAATGGGGGGCTGAGCCGACTCGTTCTGCTCGCGGCGAGTCTTTCCGTTGATGAGTCGGCCCATCGCCTAGGTTGCTGCATCCAATATGTCGCTGAGCGACGCGACCGATCATACGTCCGACGGCAGTGGATAGCATTGTTGCCTGATCAGTCATTCGCGCCGACGTCCGTAAAAAGGAACCCCGCCGGCGTCTTGGTAAAGACGAAGATGAGCTCGCCGCAGAAGACGAAGTAATTGTCATTGTTCTCTTGATCGCGATCGTAGACGGCCTTGCCGCGCTGGACACACGCGCGATTTTTCGGCGTGAACGAGGTCGGATAGGTCTTGGCGCGAAATTGCGCGGCGTCGCGAATTGCGCTGTCGTTCATGAACGGCAATCGTGTCATACCGGCGACGGCGGCGGAATCGTTTGTCCTCAGCGCCGCGCGAAACTTCTCGATGAAGCCATCGAATTCCTTCTGCAAGGCAGGAGAAGCGACGGCTTTCTTCGGCGCCTGGGCGACGGCTGGAGCAAGGTTCACGAGAGCGGTTACGAGCATAATTCTCAGCAAAAATCCCACGGGTCGGCTCCGTCCATCGTCCAATCAAGGTCTTCCGACCGATCCAAATCCGTGGTGTTCTGTTGCGTCAAGGACTTTCTGGCTCGCCGGCGCAGCGTTAACCCCGCCCAGGCATGGACCAATAGCATTTGCCGGAGCATGCGCTGGCATGTTTTGCCGCGCTCGCTTATGGCCCTCAGCCGAAGGTCAATTGAGCGCGTGTCATGTCGGCTGTCAGGGGCAAACCGGACGCCGATACAGCTTGGCGCCCACTGCTGCTTTTGACCCTGGCTGTGTGAAAAGCCACGAGTCGGTTACGATTCCTCCGTTTCCTGATGGGGGATGTGGATGGGACGCTTCGTTGAAGGCGCGGACAGATCCCAGCTGACGCTCTTGCCGGAATGTCTGGAGGATTGGGTAGAC
>NZ_JBFRFR010000132.1:0-12569 GCF_052114925.1 Bradyrhizobium sp. 2TAF36
GGGTGGAGGTGCAGGCCGGGCCATGGGCGGAGGCGCCGGCCGTGCAACCGCCACAGGCGGAGCCGCGCGGGCCGGCGGAGGCGATGCGACATGCGGCGGCGATGCCGGACGAGCGACGGGCGGCGTCGGCCTCGCCACGGCCTGCGGCCGCGATGCTGGAGCTGACGGCGACGGCCGGGCGGCCTGCGCTGGAGGGGTCGCGGGCAAGTTCTGCGGTTTGACCAGCTCGCGCGCGGTCGAGGGCGGCGGCGTGACCGGCTTGCCCGTGGCGCCCGAGGGCGTGCCGGGCGGTGTGCCCGCAGCAGTTGGCGGCGCGACAGCCGGCTCGCGGGTTGCAGACTTGCCGCCAGCGGGCGCGCCACTGGGCGGGGTCTGAGCAACCGGCGGCTTCGGCGGTTGGCCGGGCGCAGCCGGGTTCGCGGTGGGCGCAACGGTCGTCGGAGTGCCGGCCGTTGGCGCGCCAGGATGGGACGGCAGCGTTGTGCCGGGCGCAGCCGTGGTCGGCGCCCCCGGATGCGTCGGCGGGGGCGCACCGGGTGCATTTGCCGTCGGCGCCAAGGGCCTGCCGCCAGGCGACGTCCCTGCCCCGGCCGGCGGCGCTGGCGGCCCGCCTTGGGCGCCGGGAACCGGCAGCGTGTTGGTCTGTGGCAGCCTGGTCGGCGGTGCGGCGGGGGGCGTGCCGGTCGGCGCGACATTGGCCGGCGTCCCTGGAGGTATCCCCGGCCTCGCCGTCGGCTGGACCGTCGCGCTCGGCGGCATCGGCGCCTTGCCCTGCTGGATCAGCGCGGCGCGCTGCGTAGCGGCTTGCGGCAACATTGGCGCTACCGGGTTGGCGCGGTCGGCAATCGCCGGCCTCAGATTGCCAGGCCCGGTCCCTCCTCCCGCTCCCACGGGCGGGGCGGGCGGCCGGTTGATCACGGTGTTGATGACCGTGGTGTTATGGATGTTGTTGAAGACGATGTTGTTCGGCGGCGGCGCGACATAGATCGGCGGCCTGACGAACACCGGGATCGGCACGAACATCGGCTGCGGCAGCACGAACAGGCCGACAACGGGCAGCGGTGGCTCGAGCACGACGAAATCCGGCGGCGGCGGCGGCAGATAATAGACCGGCGGCGGCGGTGGCGGCGCGAAGCCAAAATCAGGGTCGCTGAAGTACAGCACGGGACGGTCGACATAGACCACCTCCTCCGGCGGCGGGGGCGGCACGTCATAGTCGATCATCGCGAAGGTCGGCGGTGGCTCGGGCGGCGCGGTGAGAATCGCCAGACGCCGGCGCGCATCGGCCGCGTGCGGCCCGCGCGGATAGCGGCGCAGATAGGACCAATAGGCCTCAGGCGTATCGTTCCGGTAGGTCCGCCGCCAGGTGATCGCCTCGCGGCGCGCCGCGACGATCGCCATCACGCGCTTCGACAGCGGGTCACCCGGATAGGCCGCGAGAAACTCTTCATAGGCCGGCAGCGTGTCGCGCTCGAGCGCGGCCGCATAGGCGTCCTGCACGCCGAGATCGCGGATCGGCTTGTTGCGGAACGCGGCAACCTGGTCGGGCGCGGCCTCCGGCGGCGGCGCATCGGGCCCGCGCTCGAAGAACGAGAAGGGCGCCGATATCTTCGCCTCGTTCCAGGGCACCTGCGCGCCCTTGCTGGCCTCGTTGACGCGCAGACGGACGCGGTCGAACACCTCGGCGAGCGGCAGGCCGCCGGTACGGATCATCTCCGCCAGCGATTGCGCATAAATACCGTACGGGCCGGGCTCTTCCGGCGCGACCGTGCCGGGCGCGGCGTTGAAGGCGATCAGCATGTTCGGATCCGGCTCGACCAGCGCCAGTCCGCTCGCGATCTGCTGGCCGCCCTCGATGAAGGGCTGCGCGCGCGCCGCGTCGAGCACGACGATGTTGGCCTTGAGCGGAACAGAAGCGAGCTGGCGGGCGTAGTCGCTGATCCGCAGGCCTTCGGTCGGAATGTCGGTGTCGCGGGTGATGTTGGAATCGACCGGGATGAAATAGTTCTCGCCCGCGAGCTGCACGCCGTAGCCGGCAAGATAGATCATCGCGACGGTGCCGGGGCCCGAGGCCTGCGCCTTCTGGATGAAATCGCGAAGACTCTTGCGCAGCGTGTCGCCGTCGAGATCGCGCGCGCCGACCACGTCGAAGCCCGCCGCTTGCAGTGTCTGCGCGATCAGGCCGGCATCGTTCGCGGTCGTCGCCAGCGGCGACTTGGCGTAGGCGCCGTTGCCGACCACGAGCGCGATGCGCTTTTCCTGCTGCTGCGCGCGCGCCGGATCGGGCGCGGCCGCAGCGAACGCCAGGATCGGCAAGAGAAAACAGATGAAGGCCTTGTAGGTCCCACGCATGGCTTGCTTGCCCGCTATCGTTGTTGAGCTGCCACCGTACATGAGACGCGCGGCCGGCTGAATGGCTCTTGAACGAAAAGCGCGGATTGAGGCGGCGGCATGGCGCCCCCGCCCCGTCAAACCCCTGCGTCAGGCCCGCGTAAGCCTCGCGACCGCGCTGTGGCGCGAACCTCGCTCAGCCCTGCGCGATCAGATCGACTGTTCCCGTGGTGAGCCGGTAGATGCCACCGACGACCTTCAGCTTGCCCTGCTCCACGGCCGCATTGAGGATCGGCGCGGCCGATTTCAGCTTCGCGACGTTGTCGATCACGTTCTGCCGGATCGCCTTGTTGAGCACGTCCCCGCCCTGCTGCATCGCAGCCTTTGCGGCGGGCGCGATCGCATCGACCAGCGAGGGAATGTGGCCCGGCGGCGACGTGTTGTCCTTGATTGCCTTCAGCGTCGCATCGACCGCGCCGCAGGCATCATGGCCAAGCACCAGGATCAGCGGTGCGTTGAGCACGGCCACCGCATATTCCATGCTGGCAATGGTTTCGGTGCCGGCAAAATTTCCGGCGACGCGGCAGACGAAGAGATCCCCGCGGCCGCTGTCGAAGGCATATTCCGGCGCGATGCGCGAATCGGCGCAGCTCAGAACCGCCGCGAACGGATTCTGTCCACCGGCCAGCGCCTCGCGCTCGTGCTTGAAATCGTGGCGCCGCGCCACACCGTCGACATAGCGCGCATTGCCCTCCATCAGCCGCTTCAGCGATGCGTCGGGCGACAACACGTTCTGCGGCTTGGGTGGCTGCTTGGCCTCCTTTGCCAAGGCGCCGCTCGCGAAAGCTCCGCCGGCGAAGGCCATGCCGAACGCAGCGGCGCCAAACAGCATCGCGGATCGCCGCGACGGCGCGATGTCTCGATGCAGAGATTCAGAGCACTTGTCGCACATGTGACGTTTCCCCAGGTACAGTGGACGAATGGAAGCGTCGCGATGATAGGTGCATCGATGTRAAGAAATCACCAATGATAAATGATGCAACTGATGATTGCTGCAACGCGAACCATGTTGCAAAGCCGAAGCGATCGCTCGCCTCACGCGCAACAACCGCACAGAGCTGCGCCCACCTGCATATATTCGAGATCGGCTACTAAAGCATGATCCGGAAAAGGGCAGCAATTCTCACTCACCACAAACGCGGCACGCGTTTGTGGTGAGATCATACGCTAACGCCGATCCCAAGCGCGATGACGATTCTTCCGGATCTCATCGTGCTTTAGAGCTGCTGCACGTCCACGACGCCCGCGACCGCCTTGATCGCGCCGGCGATCTGCGGCGAGACCTTGAAGCGGCCGGGAAGCTTCATCTCGACCTCGGTCTCGAGGTCGAGCATCATCACCAGCGAGACCTCGCCGTCGCCGTTCGAGCGCGGCGCGATGCCGGGACTGCCGACTTTTGGCGCGGCGCCGTTCGAGGCCGCCATATCGGGTCCGGCCAGTCGCTTGGCGATCGACTCCAGCGGCTTGGTGTCGCGCACGAAGATGCGCAGGCCCTTCTGCGTCTTGGCGGCGGCGTCATCGAGCGGCTCGGCATGCAGCACGCGGGCACGGACGTCCTCGCCCTGCAATTCCGCGCCCAACTGGAGCAGCACGGCGGCGCCCGGCTCGAGCACATCGCGGTATTGCGCGAGGCCCTCGGAGAACAGCACCGCCTCGAAATGGCCCGTGGGATCAGACAGCCCCATGATGCCCATCTTGTTGCCGGTCTTGGTGCGCCGCTCCATGCGCGACACCACGGTGGCCGCGACCTTGCCGGCGGTGGCGCCGGTCTTCACCGCACGCGAGAACTCGGCCCAGCTCTGCACCCGCAGGCGCTTCAGGACCATCGCGTAATCGTCGAGCGGATGGCCCGACAGGAAGAATCCGATCGCGTCATATTCGCGGCGCAACCGCTCGGCCGGCAGCCAGGGCTCGATCTGCGGCAGCATGATGGTCGGCGCGTCCGCCGACATGCCGAACATGTCGTTCTGGCCGATGGTCTCGGCCTGATGCGCACGCTGGCAGGCGGCCAGGATCGAGTCCGCGCCGGCAAAAACCCGCGCCCTGTTCGGCTCCAGCGTGTCGAAGGCGCCGGCAGCGGCGAGGCTTTCGATGATGCGCTTGTTGATCGCGCGCGGATTGACCCGCGCGGCGAAGTCGGCGAGCGAGGTGAACAGCCCTCGCCTGGTCCGCTCCTCGATGATCTGCTCGATCGCCTGGATGCCGACGCCCTTGAGCGCGGCGAGCGCGTAGTAGATCGTCTTGTCACCGACCTCGAAGGTCGGGCCTGAGCGGTTGATGTTCGGCGGCTCGACCTTGATGCCGAGGCGCTGCGCCTCGGAACGGAATTCGGAGAGCTTGTCGGTGTTATTGAGATCGAGCGTCATCGACGCCGCGATGAACTCCACCGGGTAATGCGCCTTCATATAGGCGGTGTGGTAGGACACCAGCGCATAGGCCGCCGCGTGGCTCTTGTTGAAGCCGTAGTCGGCGAACTTTGCGAGCAGCTCGAAGATGGTCTCGGCCTGCCCCTTCGGCACGCCGTTCTTGACCGCGCCGGCGACGAAGATGTCGCGCTGCTTGTCCATCTCGGCGCGGATCTTCTTGCCCATGGCGCGGCGCAGCAGGTCGGCGTCGCCGAGCGAATAGCCCGACATGACCTGCGCGATCTGCATCACCTGTTCCTGGTAGATGATGACGCCGAAGGTCTCCTTCAGGATCGGCTCCAGCACCGGATGCAGATATTCCGGCTCCTCGTCGCCGTGCTTGCGCGAGCAATAGGTCGGGATGTTCGCCATCGGGCCCGGGCGATAGAGCGCGACCAGCGCGATGATGTCCTCGAAACGGTCGGGGCGCATGTCGACCAGCGCGCGCCGCATGCCCTGGCTTTCAACCTGGAACACGCCGACCACCTCGCCCCGCGCCAGCATCTGGTAGCTTTCGGCATCGTCGATCGGCAGCGTCGCGAGATCGATGTCGATGTTGCGCGGCTTCAGGAGCTTCACCGCGACGTCGAGCACGGTCAGCGTCTTCAGGCCGAGGAAGTCGAACTTCACGAGCCCGGCCGGCTCGACCCATTTCATGTTGAACTGGGTCACCGGCATGTCCGACTTGGGATCGCGGTACATCGGCACGAGTTCGCTCAAGGGGCGATCGCCGATCACGATGCCGGCCGCGTGCGTCGAGGCGTGGCGGGTCAGGCCTTCGAGGCGCTGCGCAATGTCGAAGGCGCGCGCCACCACCGGATCTTCATCGCGGAACGCCTGAAGCTTCGGCTCGCTCTCGATCGCGGTGGCCAACGTCACCGGCGCGGCCGGATTCTGCGGCACCAGCTTGGTCAGCTTGTCGACCTGGCCATAGGGCATCTGCAGCACCCGGCCGACGTCGCGCAGCACGCCGCGCGCCTGCAGCGTACCGAAGGTGATGATCTGCGCGACCTGGTCGCGACCGTAGCGCTCCTGGACATACCTGATCACCTCGCCGCGGCGGTCCTGGCAGAAATCGATGTCGAAGTCCGGCATCGAGACGCGTTCCGGATTGAGGAAGCGTTCGAACAGCAGGCCGAACTTGATCGGGTCGAGGTCGGTGATGGTCAGCGCCCAGGCGACCAGAGAGCCGGCGCCCGAACCGCGCCCCGGTCCGACCGGAATCCCTTGGCCCTTCGCCCATTTGATGAAGTCCGACACGATCAGGAAGTAGCCCGCGTACTTCATGCGCATAATGACGTCGAGCTCGAACGCCAGGCGCTTGCTGTAGTCCTCTTCCGTGGTGCCCTGCGACAGGCCGTGCACGCGCAGGCGGTTGGCGAGCCCCTCCTCCGCCTGCCGCTTCAGCTCGGCCGCCTCGACCGACGCGGCGTCGGAGCTTGCGGCGGCGCCGACGGTGAAGAACGGCAGGATCGGCTTGCGCGTCATCGGGCGGAACGAGCAGCGCTCGGCGATCTCCACCGTCGAGGCCAGCGCCTCCGGAATGTCGGCGAACAGCACTGCCATCTCGGCGCGGGTCTTGAAGCGGTGATCGGGTGTGAGCTGAACGCGATCGGTCTCGGCGATCAGCCGCCCGCCGGCAATGCAGAGCAGCGCATCGTGCGCCTCGTAATCGTCGTTCGAAGCGAAATACGGCTCGTTGGTCGCAACCAGCGGCAGGCCTTTTGCGTAGGCGATGTCGATCAGCCCGCTTTCGACGCGGCGCTCCTTGTCGATGTTGTGGCGCTGCAATTCGACATAGAGGCGATCGCCGAACAGGCCGGCGAGACGCTCGCAGCGCGTCGCCGCAATTTCGGCCTGCCCGCTGGCAAGCGCGAGCGAGATCGGCCCGTCAGGGCCGCCCGTGAGTGCGATCAAGCCTTCGGTCTCACCGTCGAACCAATCGAACTTGATGAACGGCGCGTGGCTGTCAGGCGATTCGAGGAACGCGCGCGAGTTCAGCCGCATCAGGCTGYGATAGCCGCGCTCCTGGGCCGCCAGCAGCACCACACGCGACGGCAGCAGCGCGTTGCGCGCGTTGGGATCCTGGTCGCCGAAATCGATCGCGAGCTCGCAGCCGACGATCGGCTGGATGCCGGAGCCCGCCATCTTGTCGGAGAACTCCAGCGCGCCGAACATGTTGTCGGTGTCAGTCAGCGCCAGTGCGGGCTGGTGGTCTTTCTTCGCAAGCTCGGCGAGCTTGGCGATCTTGATCGAGCCCTTGAGCAGCGAATAGGCCGAGTGAACGTGAAGGTGGACAAATCCGGCGCTCGGCATGGTCGCGTGACGGCCTCTTGCAGTGAGATGGAGCGGTCGCCGGCTCCAGGGGGATCATGAGGACATCTTCCGCCCACCCAGCCGACTCGCCTCACAATGGTGGGGCGTCACCGCTTCAGAGTCCACGCCGGAGCCACGAAACGGCCGCGTCGTCCCGCTTTTCCCCAAGGGCATGACCAAGGGGTCTGGCCAGCTGCGGCCTAGAGCTGCGGAATCACCTGCGCCCAGATTGCGATCATCCCGACGAACAGCGAGATCGAGGCGAGTGCGGCGGCTTCTTCCACGAAAATCCTGAACATGGCTTGCTCCATCACCAGAACGTATGAAGAACATTGTTCTCATTTCGTTCTTGAGAGTCAAGCCGTGTGAGCTCTCTCGAAAAGTGATGGTTAACTCGCTGAATTCACGCAACAAAAAAGCCCCGGCGCAAGGCCGGGGCTTTTCGACGATCGCTCGAAATGAGCGACCAGTCTCAGTAGCGACCGATCATCGGGCCGCCGAACTTGTAGTTCAGGCGGACGAGACCCATGTCGACGTCCTGGCGGATGCGCTCCGAGCCGGCGAAGCCAGCGAAGGTCACGTCCTTGTCGGACAGGAAGATGTGGTTGTACTCGACGCCAACCGACCAGTTCGGCGCGAAGCCGTACTCGAGGCCGGCACCGACCGTGCCACCCCAGCGGCTGTCGCTGGACGAGGAGAGCAGCGCGCCCGCCGTGCTGGAGATCTCGTACTTGTTGCTGACCACAGCCGCACCGCCCTTGACGTAGACCAGGACGTTGTTCCAGGCGTAGCCAACCTGACCGGTGATCAGACCGAACGCATCGATCTTGGTGCGGTTGCGGGTGGCGAACAGCGCGCTGGTGTTGTCGCCCGAGAAGTCAGCCCAGTTGCCCTGGCCTTCCACACCGAACACCCACTGGCCGGACTGCCAGCGATAGCCGATCTGACCACCGACCGTGCCGCCGGTCGCATCGTGCGAGCCTTCGCGGCCCACGCCAACGAAATCCCAGGTCGCGTGCGACGAACCGCCGCCGCCGTTGATGCCGATGTAGAAGCCGCTCCAGTCATAGACGGTCGCGATCATCGCGGGCGCCTTGGTGTAAGGCCGCGCAGCGAGGTCAGCAGCCAGCGCCGGCGCAGTCGCGCTCAGCGCGACAAGGCTCACAGCAGCAAGCAACAGATTCTTGTTCATTTGATTCCCGTTCCAGTTTCGTCGTTAGGCCCCCGGGCCGTAGGGCCGTCATATCAGCGCTCGACGGAATTGCTGTAACCCCGACGCAACAGTCGGGGCCAAAGGGCTGTGCTGCGTTAATGAATGTTTAGCAGCGCGCGCGCGAAACCCTTTGAAACAAGGGTTTTCATGAGTTCCAATGTCGACTACACGACGTATGTTGCATCTGTGCCTGGACATCTGATGCACGCACGATTGTGTGATTGGAGATTGAGATGCGCAGACAGATTGCCCTCCCCATTATCGCCACATTTTCGCTCGCAATCGCCACATTCGCGCTCACGCTGAGTGCAAGCACGCCCGCACGCGCATTCGGCACGCATCACGCGTTCTGCCTGACCGGCCAGGAATGGCCGGGGCTGAGCAATTGCACGTTCGACAGTTACGCACAGTGTCAGGCAAGCTCGTCGGGCCGCGCGCTGACCTGCATCGCGAATCCGTATTTCACGGGCCAGAGCGACGATCCCTACGCCTATCAGAATCGTCCGCGCGCCCAGACACCGGGCTATTCACCCGGCTACTACCCACCGCGCTGAGATGCGCAGCGCCCGCTTCGTGCTCGTCGCCACCGGCCTGCTCTTCTCGGGCGTGCCGGCGCACGCGCAGACCTACGATCCCAGCTATCCCGTCTGCATGCAGATCTACGGCCCGGTCGGCTATTTCGACTGCCGCTACACTTCGCTCGAACAGTGCAGATTTCTCGCCGTCGGCCGCTCCGCGAGCTGCGCCGTGAACCCGTACTTTCCGCAGAAGCGGTCAAAGGCTCCCCGGCGGCCGAAGCAGGCCGACTAGGCGTGCTCCCATGCCGGGACTTGCCAACTTTGACGCCCTTGCGAGCTTAACGCACTTGCGAGCTTTTCCATCCCGCCGACATTGCCCGCTCACCCCCTCGTCGCGTATTCGGAAGTTACTTTCCGAGCGAGGTCTTGCACGACAGCCAAGAACGCAGCCGACGCCATCGGCCGATACGGCTCCAAGGCCTGGTCCGAGGGCGGTAACGTCAGCAGCAGGTCCGCATCGCCATGACAATCTTGATAACCTTGCAGCCAGAGCGCTGTCACATGGACCGCCGGCACGGTGAGCAGGAAAGCCTCGAAGCGTCCTTCCCGAACTTCAGGAAGCTTCTCGGCACGACGGATCGCCTCCGACGTCGCTGCCACAAACGGCCCTTCGTTCAGGTCACCCAGTTCATACGTCGTCTCATACGTCGTCGCTGCCGACTTCACGATTGTCGCAGCAGCGATCGGCTCCTGTTCCTCTCCTCCACCATCATCAGCGGCGGTGCGCCGCTTCGCTTCAATCACAAGAAATCTCCAATTGCCTAGCTTCGCAGCCGCTCTGAGTTTGTCTGCGCGACGGATCTTGCCAAAAGCCAGATAGGCAATGCGATGCGGCAGGGAAATGAAGACCGCGTCACGGTTGGCAGTGGAAAGCCTTGATCGCGGGAATTTCGGGTTGCCCACCCGGCTGGCCACCGCTCGCTTCACAGCTACGACCGCAGCCGCCGGAGGATCGCTGGGATGAATTGCCATCTTTTCTCTCCTTTCGCGGTGGCGAGGTTCTAGACCGGGGGCTTGGTGAAGTAAGTGTCCGTCCAGACACCTTTGGCGTCCTGATAGTTTGAGCAAAATCGATTAAACTGGATCTCTGGTGTTAGGCCGAAAAGGGGATCCTCAATGACCAGGCTGTCGGTATCCTCCAGATATCCGACGATCGCGACGAAGTGCGCCGGTCCCTCCTCATCTTCGTCTCCCGACCAGACCGTGCGAACACAAATGGGTCGCCCTGCACTGATCTCCTGCTGCACCTCCATTCGTGTCGCTCGTTGGTCGAGGGCCAACACGGCGAGGCAGCGGACTCGATTGAGCGGTGATCCGAGAGAATGCGTCACATCGAATTCCAGACCCGGCGTGCCGCAAGGGAAATCACAGCAATCATGCCGGTTCAATTCGAGGTCGGCGATGCGGCACTGCGTGAAAGTACTGGTCTCGTCGTAATAGCCCGAGATGCTGGAAGCGACGGCTGCCCAGCACCAATTGATGTGACACTGATGTTGCATCGTGAAATCTGGCGCCAACTGAATCCGTGTCCTTTCGATGACGGAAATTTCTTCCATACCCATTGCAATACCTCGTGGTTGAGATCGATTGGTCCAACTTCAATTCCTTGTGGCCGTGCGGAGCGCATCCTTGCAAAATCCAAGGATGCGATCTCGGCTGCGGCATTAGGCACTGTTCAATGCTCTTGTATTGCCGCCTCGGTCACCGCATGGAAGGTGCTGCATTGCTGGAGGTACGGAAACACGGCTTCAGCAATGGCCTTCCCGGCAGCCGTGTCACTCGGGTAGTGGACGCCAGCGATCTCGCGATTCTTCCCGATCCGCGCGGCCAGCGCCCTCAGTGCACTCTTGGCACCGGGGATAATCTCTCCCAGCGCCAGTGCCATCAGATGACTCTCCAGCGAATGTCCGCTCGGATAGGAGGCGTGCCAGGGCGACGCGACCATTGGGAAAAGCGCCGGACACACCTGTTGCGGCCGCCCGCGATTGAACCTGAGCTTGTAGTAGACGGCGACCATCAGTCCAACATGATCGGCCATCTCCAGAATCTTGATCGTATTTGGATGCGCCGACGGCGAAAGCATGAGGACCTGCGCAAAATAGCCGACAAGCCTCACGTCCTGATCGACGATCTCATCTGCCAACCTCTTGCGACGATCCATCGATGCCCCAAGCAGTTCATCGATCTCCCCGAAAATGACATCGTGATCCGTTGGCGGGCCGGCGACAGTGATGGTTTGCCAATCGGTCCTGGCAAATTCGAGCAATGCGATCTGGGCAAAAAAGTCAGGGCGCCAGGCAGACAGCGGGAATGTCGCCCCGTAATTCAAGCTACCGGGCAGGACTCCGACGAAACTCTCGAAGATCGGGAAAGGACGCGGGGGAATTCCACCACCAACGTAACCGCCGCTGACTGCGCCGTTTCCGCCACCACCGCCGCCACCGCCACCGCCGCCGCCGCCGCCACCACCGCCGCCGCCACCACCACCGCCTCCTCCTGCAACACCAGGCATTGTGCTCTCCATCGAGGGGCTAATAATTTGAACCGGGCTCCTGGCCCCATCAATCCGGCAACCCAGCTGCTCCTAATCGCTCGACATACAAAGACCCCTGGGGCTCTTTGAACGGACAACGGCGCGCATAGTCCGATACCCTGAAGCCGGGCAGGATGTTCTTATGGTGCTGCGAAACCTGCCGCGCTTCCTCCAGGCGACCAACCGCGACGAGGCTTGCGGCGAGGACGCGCGCGGCGTTTCCAAAACGCGGGCTGAGGGTCAAAGACTTCTTCGACCAGCGAATGGCATCGTCAAACGTTCCGTTCAGATAATGATTTTGGCCGAGCAGGCAGAAATTGAAAAAGGCCTGTTGGCCAAGTGGTGAAAGCCGGATGGCGCGCTCCGCACGGGCGATTCCGGTTGAAGCATCGCCGATGAACCCGGGGGTCCCGCTCCCGAACACCCATGCCCACGAATTGCTGGGGGATATGGCAAGAGCCCGCTCACACAGGTCCAATCCGCTGTCGTAGTCACGAAAGAACATGCTCTTGCCGTGCCCCTGTATCGCGAGCGCGAGAGCATTTTGCGGGTCTCTTTCGATGGCACAATTGGACAGCCGGATCACGTCGGCCGAATCCGCATCGAAATCCGACGACCACCCCTCCGCGATCTTGAAATTGTGCCACTTCGCAGCGAACGCGTACGGCGCCGCGTATTCGGGGTCTTCCTCGCTGGCTTTCTCGAGCAGCCCTTTGGCGCGCGAGAAGCTCGCGAAATCGAATTTGTAGAGCAGCTCAAGCGCCCGCAGGAGATAGTCATACGCATTGAGGCTCTTCGGCGGCTTTCGCAGCGCCCGCTTGATCTCTGCGCGACGCACATAGGCGGCGATCTTCTCAACGACACCAATGGCGATCTCGTCCTGGACTTCGAAAACGTCCGCGAGGTCCGTGTCGTATTTCTCGGCCCACACCACGGAGCCAGTCGCAACATCGACCAGCTCGACCGAAAACCGGAATCGCTTGCCCGATCGGCGAACGTGACCGCTGACGTAATAGCGAACGCCAAGCTTCTCGCCGATTTCGACGGGATCGATCTCGCGCTGACGAAACGGCATCGTCGACCCGCGAGACACCACCAGGAGCTCCTGAATATTACTCAGGCTGACAATGATG
>NZ_JBFRFR010000133.1:0-12560 GCF_052114925.1 Bradyrhizobium sp. 2TAF36
AGTTCGCCTTCACCTGCCACCCGCGCCGGGAGCCGGCGCTGCGCTATGCCGAGGGCTCCGCGCCGGCTCCCGCCGCTGCCACCGTCCAACCGGGCAAATCCAACAGCCGGGGCGAACTCAGGACTGGATAAAACTTGGGGGCAAGGTCAGGAGGAAAGCGGGCGTCTTCGATCAGAGTATCTATCGGCGACACGCGCGAGTTGACGACCCGAGCAGCGCGCGCGATCGCGAAGGAATATCTGGCTCAGATCAGCAGAGGACAGCATCCGAAGACGGCGAAGCAAGATGGAGACACTGGTTCCGGCCAGGCTGGGAACGAGGCGAAAATCGAGGTTTCGACTGTCACTCTTAGACAAGCATGGCAGCGATATCGGGAAGCCCACTTGATCCGAAAGGGTCGCAGTGAAAAGACCATAAGCGGTTATCGCGATCACGTAGAACGGCTCTTTGCGGAATGGCTTGATACTTCACTAGGCGAACTCGCAATGGATCCTGCTCGCGTTGCCAAGAAGCACGACGACATTTCGAAAGAGAACGGTCCCTATAGCAAATGGTTGCATGCGAACGCTACGCGCAATCTACAATCATGCTCGCAAGACCAACAGATTGCTGCCACGCGACAACCCAGCAGACGCCGTCGACTGGAATGAGGAGAAGCGCCGAGATACCGGCATGGGCGCGAGCGACTTGACCGAATGGTTCCGGGAGTTGGCTGCCCTCGAAAATCCGGTCCGCCGCGAATTTCATCTGCTCACGCTGCTCTGTGGATCTCGGACTACCGCATTACAGCAGGTAAAGCCGAGTCACGTCGACTTTCGCCGCCGAACTCTGCACATCGAAAAGCCAAAGGGCGGCAGAAAGCGAGCTTTCGACATCCCACTCTCCCGAGAAATGATATTGTGTCTCATTCGGGCAATACGCTTCGGTAGGCAGATGTATCCGTTGCAGTCGCGGAAATGGATCTTTCCCGGCGACAGTGAGTCGGGCCATCTTGCCGAAACAAAAGAGGATCGCGATACCCTTTCGAAGTGGGGTAACGATCTTCGCCAAACATTCCGGACCATTGCCACAGCTGCTGGAGTTTCAGAATTCGACGCAAAGCTGCTGATGAACCATTCAATCCCAGGCGTGAATGCCGGCTACGTTACCCGCCACAAGCTGCTTGAGGACCACCTGCGCAGCCAGCAACAAGCGATCAGCACCGCTGTGTTCTCCGCTATCGGTAAAATGCTTACGAAGGACGCCGCCTTGCGAGATTGGCTCGGACGCTGCGCAAGCCGATGCGTAACCGGCGGGCACCAGATGAAGCGAGGCGATCTGGGTGAGGATCAAGACAGAATTCGGCATGCAGCCTGAATGCACGCATAGGCCGGATAGCTTTGGTGCTCGGCGCCGCGGTCGGTGCAGCGCACCTCGGAATCTAAAAGGCTGTAGCGCAACCGCCTATTCAACATTCGGTTTCCTTCGTCCCGAACTAAGGCTCACACCTGTAGGACATTGATTTTATTGATTTTTTGCTATCGTTCGGGTGCATCTTTCTGCTTTTGTTCACGTTCATTCTGTACCCAATCTGTACCCCAACTGTGCGACATCTAAAGATAGAATTTATTTAAAACTCCAACTTAGAGGATTTGACAACATGGTCGTTCCGCGGACCGGCAAGCCGTTATTCACCGGCAAGTTTCAGAAGCTCTGAAGCCTCCACCGCCAACTGCTTTCGTTCCTGAATCCCTCCCTTCTTCGCAATGCCAATAACTTGATGCTGATCATTTATGATCGGCCCGCCACTTATGCCGTCGCTGAGGATTGCGGATACCCCTCGTTCTCGGAACCGCAGTATTTCTCCTGATGGTGACTTGGCACCAGGGCGTCAAGGCACTTCATCGACGCAACGTCGACCGTGCATCGACGACCGTTGACCTGATCCACTACCTGCGCCGCCACAACGTGGCCCGAGTATCCGGCACCGGAGTATTCCTGACGCAGCTCGAAAAGGGCATTCCGCCCATCATCGTGAACTACATTCGGCACACCCATTCGCTTCCCGAAACTGCCATTGCACTTACCGTCAAATTCGAACGCATACCGCGCGTGTCGCAGAGTGGGCGTATCGAGCTTGGAAACCTGAACCACGGTCTCTGGCACTTAACAATTCGGTTCGGCTTCCTCGATAGCCCCGACCTGCCTCTGGCATTAGCTCAAGCCAAGCACAAGGGGTTGCCGATCGTGGGCGCTCCGACCTATTTCGTTGAACGTTACGACCCAGTGAGTTCGGGAACTCGCTCCTGGATATCTCGTTGCCCTATCGCACTCTTCGGATGGATGTCTCGAAACGCTGCTCACGCGGTCGACCGATTTAAGGTGCCGAGCAACTCCCTTGTCGAAATTGGCCGGCGGATAGAGCTATAATTTCGGTCACGCACGGAGCCGCCTTGGCCTAGCTCTAATAGCTTCTTTGAGATGAAGGGAAGGTAGACAAGCGATGTCCTTTCGGCGTCTTAAGCATTCCATTTGGTCCTCAGCTGAATGAGCCCCTTCTTGACCATCTCGAGGAAACCGGCCGAGAACTACGCTGCTATGCCAATTTGGTRCCAAGTCCATTCAACGCACGCCTTTGAGCGACAATTCTCGACTACCCATCAAATTCGCACGAACTTTTGCCGTGCAATCTCGGGCGTTCCTTTCAACCACTCTCTCGGCTCTCCATGTGGCTAGGAGTTCCCACGCATTAAAGGTGATACGAAATGCAGAAAGTCGGGATTGTCGGCGCTGGCGCAGTTGGCGCGTCCTGCGCATTGCGCTGGCTCTTCGTCGAAGCGCCGATGAAGTTATTCTCGTCAATCGAACACGAGCGCGGAGCGATGGCATTGCGACGGATATTACGTATGGAGCCGCGCTCGGCGACCTCGCCATGGTTCGGAGTGCGGTCATGTCTGACCTGGCCGACTGTTCGGTTGTCCTTCTCACCGCAGGGGTAAACGAAAAGGCAGGCGGCGCGATGGACCGAAGAGACACCGAAGGTCGACTGAGGCTTCTGAGAGCTAATGCGGGGATCTTTCGTGACCTTGTGCCGCGCATCGTTGAGGCGGCTCCGCACGCGATCATTCTAGTCGTTACCGATCCGCCAGACCCATTAACGGACTTGACTCGTTCACTCGCCGGGCATGACTGTGTCTTCGGCAGCGGCACGTTCCTTGACAGCTTGCGCTTCCAGACCCATCTCGGACGGAAGCTGGGTGTCGCTGCGAGCGCAGTTGACGCATGGGTCGTCGGCGAGCATGGCACTTCAAGTGTTTTTCTTTGGTCTTCGGCTCAGATCGCTGGCGGCCTCGTTGGCGGTCGTTTTGGAAACGCGGATCAGTTGAAAGATCAGGTCGAGCGAGAGGTTCGGCAGGCGAACATCAACATCATCGAGGGCATTGGGGCCAGCCAATACGGCATTGGCATCGCTTCGGCTCGGATCGTCGAAGCAATTCTTCGAGATTCAAAAATCGTCATCCCCGTTTCGAGTTGGCATTCCGGGTTCGGCGTAAGCCTTTCGATGCCGTCTGTGATCGGAGCCTCCGGGATTGAGCGCACTATCAGGCCAGATCTGAGCACGGCGGAGGAAGCAGCGTTGCGCGCTAGCGCGCATCACATCGCGAGTGCCGCTGCTCAGCTAGAGCATTGAGATGAACGAACGACCTCTAGTCATTTCAACGTCTGCTGGCGGTCCAGTCGCGCCATTCGTGACGAAGCGCAAGTGTCTACCCGCGCGCCGCAAGGCACGCTGGTTCATCATACTCTCGGCTGCCATCTTCGGATTACAGCCGCTGGTGAAGATGCCGGTCGAAGCCGCGGAAAGCGGCGACTTGGGCCCGCCTCCGCCGCTTCAGCCAGGAAAAGCCCCGGCGTTGCCGCGGCCAGGCCCCCTCGCCGCGCCGCGTTCGTCCGATGAGGTTGGCTTTCCAGCGAGCCTGACTGAGGACGCAATACCTCCTGGCAGCCCAATCACGTCCGCCTCAGTTGCCCTTGGGGAGCAACTGTTCTTCGACCGGCGACTTTCGGATGACGGCACTGTCGCTTGCGCTACATGTCACGATCCTGTTCGCGCGTTTACCGACGGCCGCCCTCGGTCCGTTGGAATTCGTGGCCGTATTGGGCAGCGAAATGCTCCCACAATCCTCAACACACTCTACAACAGCACTCAGTTCTGGGACGGTCGCGTACACACGCTGGAACAACAAGCTGCCCTTCCGATCACAAACCCGTTCGAAATGGGGACGCCCAGCATCGCCGAAGCCGTCTCGAGAATCGCAGACGACACGGCCTATCAAGCAGCTTTCAACCAGGCCTATGGCCGCGGCGTCAACGAAGCCGACATGCTGCGCGCGATCGCATCGTACGAACGAACGCTTACGTCGTTCGATTCACCTTTCGATCGCTTCATTGCCGGCGAACCAACGGCTATCAGCGACATGGCCAAGCACGGTTGGGACCTGTTCAACACCAAAGGACGCTGCAATCTGTGCCACGCGTTGACAAGTATTACGCGTGATACCACGGTCTTTACCGACAATCAGTTCCACAATATCGGCATTGGAATACTGCACCATGATGTTGCGTCTTTAGCACAGCAAGCCGAACGCGAGCTGGTGCACGGCAAGCAGCTCGACATCGATATAGCGGCAATTGAAGGCGAGATGTCTGTTCTAGGGCGGTTTCTTGTCACGAAGCGGAAGAGCGACATTGGCGCTTTTAAAACACCAGGCTTGCGGAATGTACTAATCACCGGCCCCTACTTTCACGATGGATCGATGCAAACCCTATGGGACGCATTAGATCACTACAACCACGGCGATGGCACCAGCGACCCATGGCTCGACAACGACATTGAACCCCTAGCGCTAACTGAGCTCGAAATCGATGAACTGGTCGCCTTCCTAGCCTCTCTAACTAGCGCACCCTACAAAGACGCCGGCGAGATTGAGTACGCGCGTCAGTTAGCGCTATCCAAGACGGATCGTCCGCAACGAGATACTGCGCGGGCTTTTGGACCAAGGCCGAAGCAGCCCAAGCCGCCAATGTTGAACGGACCATAGCTTGGCCGTGCAGGTGTGGGTATTCTGTCGATATGCCAAAGACCCGGGAGAGATGACAGCACATGCTCCAAACATGGTGAGATCGACGTCTTTGCTTGAACCGTTTCTCATCGCGCAATTAGGCCCACATCAAGGAAGCTTCGACTGCTGCGGCGACACACGTTCGCACCGATTTCAATGACTGCTTGCCGATTTCCTAATCGCACGATTCGCGCGAACAAAATTCGCACAAAACAAGAACTTTGGCGCTAAGCTCTCTGTTCGGCCTGGATGGCGATCGTCACCTGGGATGTGCGGGGCGTGCTCAAGATCTTAAGGCAGCAGGATCGGGACGACGCCCCCTCGGCTCTGCCCAGCGGCACCTCGGACGGGGTTTACGTCCATGGGGCGATATGGTCCTCGCGCGTGGACAGGATGAACGACGGGATCTTGATCCGCGACAGGTCGATCGGGGTGCCAGCGAGCGTGATGCCGCCGGGCTTGGATAGACGATTTTCCAGATACATTGCCCGGAGGTAGAATGAATGCATGGCAGCGGGCATCCGTGTGGAGTCCGAGTTCCAAAACAGTAGGTCGAACGGGAGCTGCTCCTTGCCGAGCAAGTAGTTGTTCACGACGAAGGACCAGATCAGGTCGTTGGCCCGCAACATATTGAATGATGTCGCCATATCCTGAGCGTCGAGATATCCGCGCTCGCGCATGCGCCTTTCGAGCGTTGCGAGCTGCTCCTGATCTATGAAGACGGCCATATCACCGACTTCCGCGAAATCCACCAGCGTCACGAAGTAGGTTGCGCTTGCGATCCTGTCGTCTTCGTTCGCGGCCAGGTAGGCGGCCGTTGAGGCGAGCAGAGTGCCCCCAAGACAGTATCCGATGGCATTGACCTGCTCTTCGCCGGTCGCCCTTTTTATTGCATCCAGGGCTGCGACTGGACCCTCGAGCATGTAGTCTTCGAAGCCCTTCTCAGCGAGCTTCTCGTCCGGATTGACCCAGGAGATGACGAAGACGGTATGGCCTTGGTCGACCGCCCACTTGATAAGCGAATTCTTCGGCTGAAGATCGAGGACGTAGAACTTGTTGATCCACGGCGGGATAATGAGGAGAGGCCGCTTGCGTACGTCGCTTGTCGAAGGAGCGTACTGGATAAGCTGCATCAGGTTGTTCTGGAAAACGATCTTCCCGGGAGTCGTTGCGATATTCTCGCCGAGCCGGAAAGCCTTCATGTCGGTCATCGTGATGGAGAGGCGACCCTCGCCACGACCGAGATCGGAAAGCAGGTTATCCAGCCCGCGGAGCAGGTTTTGTCCTCCGGTCTCCAGCGTGGCTTTGAGCACCTCCGGATTGGTGGCGACGAAGTTCGAAGGAGAAATGGCGTCGACGAACTGACGCGTGTAGAAGTCGACCTTTCGAGCAGTGGCGTCGTCCATGCCCTTGACGTCTCGGACGGTCGAAAGGATTGCCTTGGCGGCGACCAGATAGCTTTCCTTCACGTAGTTAAAGACTGCATTCTCGGTCCAGTCGGGATGCTTGAAACGTTTGTCCTTGGGTTTGTCGGACTCGCAAGGCCGCGTCAGCCACATGCTTTCTGCCGCCGATTTCCAAACCGCCATGCATTCGTTGAAGAGGTCGATCTGGGCCTTCGCCACCGGCGTCGGGTCCGACATCATTCTTGTCATGAGATCGACGAAATCAAACCCGAGCATCGAGGTGTCTCCCATGCCGACCTTCGTGGCGTCGGCCTGGGATGTGGCGAACCGCTGCATCAACAACTGGCTCTGCTTCGCGACCGAGTGCAGTTGGCCGGCGAGAACAAGAGGATCCCACGTAGGTTGCGTCGATCGATCTCCCATGTCTTCCTCCCTCCGTTTTTCGAAAGAGTAGCACCGCTGGGATCGAACGCCAGCGAAGAGGCGGTCGATCCCACGGGTGGCTGGATTAACGTGAGGTCGTAAGCCAAGTTTCCTTGTGCTGCGATCAACGTTGAGCATCACATGTAGATGCCTGGATTCGTCCGGCGATCCGCACAAATTCGAGTATATTGTGCTCTGCAAAAGGTCACCCGGGCGTCTAGGCGCGAGGGCCGCCAAAATATCCGATCGCCGCTGGGGCGGTTGTGATTGCGGCTCCAATGTAAGAGGTTTTCCAACGTCTATGAGGCGCCTTTGCCTCGTCAGCACTGAGACCGCCCCAAATGGACCGTGCCGATAATTGGTCTCGATCGCACCTGGCCCATGCGAAGGCGTATGGCGATCGGAGGGATACGCTGCCGCTTCGCCGACACCGGAGAGGATCGGTTGAGCAGATCGCCGAACGCTGTGTCGCCAGGGTGACACAGCGGAGTCTAGGAACAACTAAAGCGATGATGCTTGCGTGTGGAATAGGTTACCAATAACGGACATCGTCTACGAAGCCCCAAACAACGGCGGTGCAACCAGAGCAGCATATTGGTCCAACCATGGGTTGGTGTTTAGACCGATCTTCATCAGCTATCTGATCCCCGCTGCAACGACTTACCACCCTCCGGATCCTGCATTGCGGTGATGACAGAACAGCTAAATCCCGAAGATTGGGCCTGGCAAATTTCGGCCGAAGTCTACCGTCTCAATTTGTATAGCCGCCTGACGGGAAAAGCAGATCAAAATCGATCATCGGTCACCGATGAAGAGTTGGCTGACGCGATCCGGGACAGTTTCACTCAAATGAACGAAATCGCCTATCGCGAAATGGTCAAGTTGGCGACCGAGGCAGCACTAGAAACCTACGATCGGGTCGTATCGTCCATCGTCAAGCGGTCACGCGTTCGGCTACGCAACTGAAGTCGCTTTGCGCACTCGGAAGGTCGCTCTCTTGACTTGGCGCACATACCGTTGCGCCGCTTGCGGCCGGTGTCACAGGTCGGATGAGCGCGGACTCTCACTAGGGAAGCGACCCCCGGCAGGGGCTGGCAAGCGCCGGGGCCGCTCCATCCCTCGTGAAGCACGCCCCGCCGAGCGCAAGCCAAGCATACTGGAGAAATCGATAAGGGAGGACTTTGTCGGCGCGGCAGCCAGTCGCACCAGATAGTTGACCCAAATTAGCCCGCAAGCCTCGACCGACCTCTAGGTCAAGGTTCCTGAGGTTTTAGTTGTCCAGCGGTAACAGCTAGTCTCGTTCGGTAAGCGACGCACCGATTCTATTTGCTCGCAAAAACCTCGGGCGTAGCTTTGTCGACGCCGGGGCTGGACCATATTTCACGTATTTTTTTGACCCGGCGGGGCCGCAGCGTCGCAAGCCGCTGCGGCCTTTTGCTGACGGGCTGCAACGGGCGAGCACCGTTCGAGTTGCAAGGCGATGGTTCCGCTATGGCCTTGGTCGGCTGCGCGAGACCCATCCGGCTCCTTATCCCAATCGTTCTGCTCGCTCGATCAGTCGGCGCCGTTGCGATATGTTGGCACTTCAATCCAGAGCCCGTCGATCTGGGCGCGGTCTTCGCCGCGCTTCCGCGCGGCACCGAAGCCCTCGACAATTGCAGACGCACGCGCCAGCTCGTCCGCGCTTGGAGTAAAGACCGCGTTCAGCGCAACCGCGTGCGCGGGGCGCACTAGGAATTTGCTGCGGTAGCCGAGACGACGTGAGAACGCAGCCTCGCGGACCGCACCTTCAACGTCGCTGAACGTATAAGGGGCATCGATCGGTTCAATGCCGGCCGCGCGAGCTTCCAGGATGAACCGCCGGCGTGCGTAGTCCAGTTCGACCGCGTCAATGCCTCGTTCGGCGCACAGATCATTGGAGTGGTCTTCCGCTCCAAGAAAGGCGCACCGGATTCGGGGGCTGCTCGCGGCGATCGAACACACCTCGACCACGCCGCGGGCCGTTTCGCAGACCGGCAGGATATCGGTGCTGTTCGTTGCTATTTTAAGCTCTCGTTCCCAATGGGTGATCGCCGCATCCAGGGCATGCATCTGCGCCGCCCTGTCGCTGCGCGGCATTCCCGGCGCCCTGATCCACGGTCGTTTCGACATCAGCGGACCATTGTCCACGGCCTGGCAACTGCACAAGCGATGGACGACCACTAGGCTGCATATTCTTGACGACGCCGGTCACGGCGGTGACAATGAGCTCATGCCTTCGATCTGACAAATATTCACGAACCTGACCTAGTGCGAGAAGCGTCGCGCACCTCCGTCAACGTGGATTACCTGGCCCGTGATGTAACGGGCAAGTGGCGAAGCAAGAAAGGCGACAAGCACTGCGAGATCTTCCGGCTCGCCGATATAGCCAGCAGGACAATTCTCCGCGACCCATTTGCGCTGAGATTCCTCGGTCGGCAATAATTTCTGATCGATCTGCTCGGAGTGTAGCCGGCCGGGCGGGATCGAATTGACCGTGATCCCATCCTTGCCGACAACACGGGAAAGCGACTTTGCCCAGATATGGGTGGCTCCATTGGGCGGAATGCCACCATTCAACGCCAACGGCTCATCGCCTCCGGTCAGATTGATGATCCGACCGAATTTCTGAGCCTGCATCATGGGCACGAAGGCATGGGCGAGTTCCCGACCGGCATGAAAATTAAGCGCCATGGCCTCATCCCATTGTTGACGCGTGCCTAGGCCGTCGAAGGGCCGCGAACCGCCGGCATTGTTGACGAGAATGTCGAGGCGGCCGAAAGCGGCAAGCACTTCATCTCTGATACGCGCGGCTGCGTCGTGCTGCGTGATATCTGCGACGATCATCAACGGCCGCTCGCGTCCAGAAGCCGCAATCTCGTCCGCCGCATTTCTTAGAGGGGCTTCTCGCCGGGCCACGATTGCGAGGCGACATCCCTCTTTGGCAAGCATCTGCGCGATCGCGCGGCCGAGGCCGACGCTACCGCCGGTGACAAGCGCGACCTTGCCGGCGAGCTTAAGATCCATGGTCCTCCCCTTTACCGTGACTTGATACTTGCCAGCGGGCTCAAAGTCCGAGATAGGCCTTTCTGACCCGATCATCGTTTTGGAGAGCGGCGGCAGGGCCCTCGATCGCGATCCTGGCCTGCTCCAGCACGTAAGCGTACTGCGCCTGCTTGAGGGCCAGGGCGACATTCTGCTCGACCAGCAGAATGCCGATGCCTTGAGCCACGATCTGGCCGATGACAGCCATGACCTGCTTGACCACAATTGGGGCCAGGCCGAGCGAGGGCTCATCGAGCAGCAGGTAGCGCGGCTTCGACATAAGGCCGCGCGCGATTGCGCACATCTGCTGCTCGCCGCCAGACAGCGACCCAGCCTGCTGGCCAAGCCGCTCCTCTAGCCGGGGAAAAATGGAAAGGACCCGCTCAAGCGCGTCCTTCTCGTGCCCCCTCGCCCGCGGTGCGTAGCCTCCAAGTTCAAGATTCTCGCGCACGCTCATAAATGCGAAGAGTTGGCGGCCCTGCGGAACATGGGCGATGCCCGCCTCGACCCGCTCATGGGCCGGCATACGCGTAATATCGTTGCCTTCGAGCCGGATCGTACCGCCGGAGACATTGGTTTGCAGGCCGGAGATCGCGTTCAGCGTGGTGGTCTTGCCCGCACCATTGGYGCCGAGCAAAGCAGCGACGCTGTTGGCCGATACCGAACAGGTGACGCCGCGCAATACGGAAATATCACCATAACCGGCAGTGAGATCGGTTATATCGAGCGCCATCAGTCGTCGCTCCCGAGATAAGCGGCCACTACAGCCGGGTCTCGCACCACCACCTCCGGCTTGCCCTCGGCGATCTTACGTCCGTAGTCGAGCACTACAACCTTGTCGGCAAGCGACATCACGGCATGCAGATTGTGCTCGATCATGATGACGGCGAGGCCGTCCTGATGCGCGAAGCTGCGGATCAAATGAATGCTCTCGTTGACTTCCGAAGCATTGAGGCCGGCGAGTATCTCATCGAGCAGTAACATCCTTGGTTCGATCGAGAGAGCGCGCGCGAGTTCGAGCCGCTTGCGGGACTCCAAGGTCAGACTGCCCGCCTGCTGGTCGAGCAACCCACGCATACCAACGCGACCAACGATCTCCGCGGCCTTTTCACGTGCAGTCGCCAGCGGATGATTCAGCAGCGCGCCGACGGTGACGTTCTCATGCACCGTCAGGCTCACAAGGGGCTTGACGATCTGGAACGTACGGCCAATGCCCGCGCGAGCGCAGACACTTGCAGAAGAACCTGAAAGATCCTGGCCGGCGAAACTGACACTGCCGGAATCGGGCCCGAGTTGACCGCTGAGGATATTGAATAGCGATGTCTTCCCGGCGCCATTGGGACCAATGAGCCCAACAATCTCGCGGTCGGCCACATTCAGCGACACCTCGTTAACGGCGACGAGGCCGCCAAAGCGGCGCACAAGCCCGTTGGCGCACAACAGGTCCTTACCAATAGATCGGCTGGTCGTGTCCGTCATGTGGGACGCCATGCCTTGAGTGTGCCGACGATACCCTTGGGCGCCAGCAGCACTGTCCCGAGAAGCACGGCGCCATAGATCAACAGCCGGGGCCCACCACCGAAGAACTGGCTCAACACCCCATCGAGCGGAGTCATCACCAGCGAACCCACAATTGGTCCGAGCGGTGTGCCAAGCCCGCCAATGATGCTCAAAAGCGCGATCTGCACCGAAATATTGATCGAGAACACGCTCGGCGGATCGAGGAATAGGATGTWCTGGGCATAGAAGAAACCGCCGACGGCAGTGAGTGCAGCACTGATCATGGTGACGATCAGCTTTACCTTGACCGTCTTGATGCCCATGCTGGCCGCCGTTGCCTCGTCGTCGCGAACGGCGATTAAATAGAGACCGAGCCTGCCGCGATGCATCCAGCGGGTGATCCCGTAGACCGTCATCATCAGCGCGAAGGCCGCGATGAGATAGGCCCACCGTGAGCTGAAGATGAATGTAGAGATACCCGGTTGGAACGGGATCGCGATGCCGCTTGGGCCTCGGGTGAGATCGCTCCAATTATTTGCGACGATTTCCATTGCGATGGGAAAGACCAGCGTCGCCAGCGAGAAGAAGGCTCCGCGCAGCCGAAAGCAGGGCCAGCTGATCACCACGGCAAGCCCGGTCGTAATAAAAATGCCGGCGATCAGGCCAAGCCAAGGCGAAACACCGTATTTGGTGAAAGCGATCGCAGTGATGTAGGCGCCGATGCCGAAAAACGCGGATTGGCCGAGCGACACCAGTCCGCCATAACCCGCCATCAAATTCCAGGCTCCGGACAGGGCCGCCCAGAGGCAGGTCATCACAGCGATGTTGAGGTAGTAGTCATTGAAGAACGCGCTCATTTGGTGCCGACCTCTTCCATGCCAGCGCGGCCGRATAGTCCCTGAGGACGGATCAACAGAATCAGGATGAACAGCACAAGCGCCATGACGTCCTTGAGTTCGACCGAGACGTAGAAGCCTGTCAGCGTCTGGGTGACGCCAATGATCAGCCCTCCAACCATGGCGCCGGCGACGCTGCCAAGCCCTCCGAGAACGACTACGACAAAGGC
>NZ_JBFRFR010000134.1:0-12326 GCF_052114925.1 Bradyrhizobium sp. 2TAF36
CCTGCGTAGTCTGGATCGAGCGATGTCCAGCAAGCAACTGAACATCGCGCAAGGACCCACCAGCCTTGTGCACCAGGCGAGCCGCGCGGGTGATAAATGTCCTCCGCCCCGAATGTGAGGAGCAGCCATCAAGATTGAGGGCGCGATATGCGCGGCTAAACCAGATGACGATGCTGCGCGCTTTCATCTTTCTGCCCCGCTCCGAAAGCACAACGGGCCGTGAAGGCCCGGATGTCCCTTGAAGCGCTGAGAGCGCCTCCCGAAGATCGGCATGGAGCGGGATGATTCGGCCATGTCCCTTCTTTGCAGCGCTGTCTCTCAACTCCAAAGCAGTGCCAACGTTACCATTCGGATCGAGAACCATGCCCCACGTGAGGTTTGCAATCTCGGCGGCTCGCAGGCCAGCTTTCATAGAAAGCAAGACGATCACGCGGTCTCGAAGCGGATACCGAGTCGTTTTGGCATACAGTAGGAGGTTGTCGATTTGGTCAGCGGCTAAAATTTTTGCCTGCTTGCCCGCCATGAACCGTGCGTTCTTGAGTTTAAACAGATTCTATCAACAAAGCCTGGTCGCGCAAGCATGATTTATCGGAGCAAATCAGCGCGAAGAATGTAAACATGAGGAGCGGCGAAGTAGCATCGAGCCTCAGTGGGGCGCGCGATGTGTTGCGCTTGGCTAAGTCCTTTAAGGCTGCTCTAGCGTTGCTTTTGCTGGTCGTGGGCTCATCCCGCGGCGATCAGAAAAATTGCCAGCGTTTGCGCGGCCAGCTTAGCCAGACCGCTCTGGGAAATCCGAGATTGCTGATCGGCTGTATCTGGGGATTACGCTCGCCGAGTTCGCCTCTTATTCCCGATTGAAGGCGCACGCAGAGAATCCGGAGTTCGGGCCAACCCGCTGCTCGCTGCGGTGCAAACATCGCAATTGTCTTGCCGAAGGTGCCGTTACTCCTAATTGCAACTTGACAGGGAGACCAAGCAAAATCTACCTTTGCCTATTCTCGCTTGTAGGTGCACTGTTCTCCTTAATCGGCAAAAGGTTCGCTGACTTGCCGAGTGATTTTCAGAAGCCGCGCGGGTCGCTAGAATTTACTTCGACCGCTCATCCGAATGAATCCGCGCAAGTCCTATCGATGTCCACCGACATAGCCTTCGGCTTGACCGCGCTGTTAGCTTAACGCAATCAATCTGCATGCTGGCCTCGCGGTGGCGATGAGGAGCCGACGTCTTCTAAGGTTTTGCGTGAACAGAGGGTGAGATTTTACTCGTATTACCCGTAGCTGAAACGATCCTAGCAGGAGGAAGCATGGTCGAGAAAAAGAGCAAGCCGATCCAACCGTTCAGTGTGTTACAAATTAACCGAACGACTCCGGGCTATGTAGAAACGCGTAGTGGGTTTACACCAACGAACCCAAATGTTGGGACCGTTACGCATGAATTTCAATTCGCGGTAGATCCCTGGCAGATCACCTCCACTTCTGCAGCGGTTCTATGCGAGCTAAGCACGCTCAGACTTAGCTTGTCGAAGGTTTTCAATCCAAACAACACGACGGACTCTTTCTACGTCATCTCCTGGAATCCGAATTATCACTACTATTCCCCCTATTCGGATGACCCGGCCGTGATTATCGATCTATTGGATCAGAACGGCGCGCGGCTCGACAATGGCAACTTAGGCGGCCTTGGCGCGTCGTGCGGAGTGAACACTACGCAATCAAAGCAGCGCATAGTAGATTCGATTTATTTCGATAGGGTGGCAATGGCAGTTTTCTCGCTGGGCCCTGCAACGTGGCATCCGTGTGGATAGGGGGCGCGTGAGATGAAGTTGTTCTATCCAGAAATCGTAAACAGCGCCGATGTTCACAGTCAGGGTGTAGGCGAGCACAACTCGGTTTCAAGTGGCCCGGACAACGGTGCCTTGAATTGCGATGCCGCCCATTTTTGGAACTGCATGCGACATGGTACAACCGAGCAAATGATCAACAATTACCTTGGGCGGTTAGCTGCTCAGACCGGAAATCTCAATACCGGCGCTCACGGAAATAGCGGAATGTTCGAGGCAGGATCTGGTCAAGCCACTACTTACAATCCAGCAACTGACGTATATTCTTGGAATGCATTCGATTGGGCGTCGTTGTTTATGCAGCTCAAAGACAAGGGATTCGCTATTTGGACTATCTACTCCTGTGATACGGGTGCTGACGCCGACGGCGCGGATTTGCTCCACAGGATGGCCAACCTTACGAATAGACCTGCTCGTGCTCGGACTGGCCTAACCACTTGCGGAAATGATGGCATCGGATTTACGGGGGGTGTCTGGCAGGTTGCATTCCCAGGTCCGAAACCCCCGCCACCTATTCCAAAATCGCCGGGGCTTCTCGCAGAGGAGTATAAATCGGTGTCTCGAATCGCAATCACGCCAACCAATTTCGAATTTGATGTGAATGACGTAGTGTCGATTGCCCTGAAAGCGAAACGTCCAAGCGGGACTTTTTCAACCGCGATAAAAGGAGCGCAGGCTGTCGAAATCGTCAGAATGCTATTTTCTGCTCCGGAAGTGGATATTGGCGGACAGCCACTCGCGATGCTAACGGGCGAAATCACCCTCAACATAGCTCAAAACGCGGCGGAGGCAGTACTTACCTTCGACATCTACAATGACCGGGTAATGATGATGCCGGGTACAACGGTATGCAGGTTCGTGCCTGAGGCTTTTGTGAAATCCATAATGTGAGTTGAGCAGTGCGGCTGTCTTAAGCTTCGAGCCAGAGTTTAGCGTGGCCAGGTGCCCTCTGTGAAGAATGCTTGTGTTCGGTCGCAACCTTGGTCGATTAATGTCGAGCGGCTCGGGAGCGATCAGAGCAATTTGAAAAGAACCAAGTAACGCTAGGGCGGCTCGACAAGCTCGTTGGGGCCAAATGGTAGCGGCTCGCGATGGCGACAAAACCAAAAGCGGGAAAGACGCTTTCGCACTATCTCATCGAGATCGCCCGGCTCGGCGGGTATCTCGCCCGCGCCAGCGATCCGCCCCCCCCGGCAATACGATCATTTGGTGAGGGTGGTCGCGCCTCACCACATCGCATTAGACGCCATGGTAGGAGGAGGATTTGTGGGTAGTTGTAAGCTTCACCGGATGGTTACGTCGCGTGGGGGGTGACAGGTTGTTATCTGGATGCGTGATGGCCGGTATCGCCGCATCAGCCCAACCGCGCGGGCTCTAACTGTCGGGTTTAAACGATATCGGTAGCATGGGGAATGTTGCGCAACCGCAACGGTTGCTCACTATTCAGCATTCCATCAGCACTTTTTCATTGCGAGCACCGCAGTCGGGAATGTTCAATCAGCCCCTGCCTTTCTTGTCGGGCGGGATGTGCGCCCTCTATCATTGATTTCGTTGGCGGAGATAGCTCATGTCCGCAATGCGATTGCTTGTGCTTGCATCACTTTTTGTCGTCCTCGCTGGGTGCGGCACATATGTGCCCGATATTGAGGATTTCCCGAGCGGTCCTGAGAACCGAAACCGATTCATACGTGGCATAGTTACGAACATAACGTGTGAACTGAGAGACGCCGTAGCAAAAGTCCATACTGAACGGACACGCTATACGTTCTTGGACAATTGGGGGGTGCAGATGACGCTCAATCTGCAGCTCGACGAAAAGAGCGAAGCAAACCCGACAGCTAATTGGGCGCCGCCTTCTCCTGCATCAGCCGTTTTCAACCTAGCGGGACTGGCAACATTGTCGTCGGCTGCGACACGCATCGATAAGATGAACTTTTTCTTCACCGTTCCAGATTTGCGCAGCTACGATAGGTGCTACGACTTTGAACGGCCGGGCGGTCCGATGTTGATGCAAAGTGATTTGAAACTGTACGATTGGATAATAGCCAACCTACAGGCCAGCGCGACCGGCCGAAATCGATATAGCCATTACAAACCTGATGGTCCGTTCGGGCATGATGTCTTTTCACACGAAGTACGATTTGAAGTCGTAACTTCTGGCGGCATTTCGCCCGGTTGGAAGTTGACGCGCATTGATGTGAACCAGGCAGGGACGCTTCTCTCCGCTAGTCGCACGCGAATTCATGATCTGACTGTAACGTTCGGTCCRACCGAACTGACCACCCAAAGTAGACTTGTGAACGGCAAGCCTGTTCTTCTGACTGTTGCTGGTCCCTCACCGGCTGCGTCGCAGTCGCATTTTGCGTCCGAAATTGGAACAGCTGTCGCAAACGGTATCAGAACGGGTTTGCAGCGCTAATTGACAGTGAGCGAGGTCCGTCATGACGAGGAAGCCAGTTAAGAAAGGAAAACCAAGAAAAGTAGCCAAGAAGGTGGTGATGAAGCCGCTAGCGCCCTTGGCTGTACGGCGTGGTAGATTTCTGTCGGACGTAACGTCGCAACGGCGTGACGAGGTGTCCCACAGTGAGCAGGTAAGAATGCCACTGTACGCCTGCCTCGATAACGGGCCGGGCACAAAGTGTACGTTGATGCAGTATAACCCGCGCACCCATCAGTATGACATCGATAAGGGCGACATCGACTGTAATCTCTGCACACACATCATACAGCCAACGCAATAAGAACGGCGGGTGCGTAGACCTTGCTACTAGAGGCGGGAGACGTGGAAGGTAGTATGAAGACCCAGTCGCTCCGACGGGCAACTGCGTGCCGAGGGATACCGCACCTCCCAGAAACTGTTTGCCCACGTTCTTTCTATGAGGCAGCGGGGCACGGAGCCGAGAAACGATGGTAGCTTTCATATTGGTGCATGGGACTTTCGCGACACACGCTTCGTGGGTCAAAAATGGATCTCCTATCCGCCAAACGTTAGAGGCAATCTCTACACACTGCGGACAGCTAGCCAAGTTTGAAGTTGTCAAGTGGAGCGGCAAGAATCGAGGCGTTGATCGCATAAAGGCTTCAGCAGAAATTGCCCGCTTAACAGAGAAGATTACTCATTCTGAACCGGGCGAGCCAATAATTCTGATCGGGCATAGTCACGGCGGAAGTGCGCTCGCCTATTTCTTGAAGGCGTTTCCTGATCTTCGACCCAGCATCAAAGGCTGTATTTTCCTTTCTACGCCATTTGTTGCAATGCGCTTGCGGCCTCAAGCGTCCGCCTTGGCTCGCGCTATAGGGGCGGCTCTAGGAGTTATTCTGTTCTTTGTCACGACGGCTTTGGTCGGATATTTTTGTTGGAAGTTTAAGCTGGAACGTGGGGTGGCCGTATCGCTGATCAGCTTTAGCTTCCTATTTGGAAGCGCGGCTGCCATAGCAGTTTGGACACGGGGATCTTCGTGGCTGAAACGATCTATCGAAGTGGACGCCTTCAAGAACAGAATATCGGATACTCAAACGGCTAATTTGCCTCAAGCTTCGTTTCTTTTCGTTCGAGCGAGCGGCGATGAGGCCGCAGCATTATTGAGCGCTAGTCAATTTGTTTCTTGGTGCATGAGCAACCTAGCTGGCTTAGCAAGTGCGGTCGTAGTGTTCGCGGCACGCGAACTGTTGCGAATCAATAAATCAGGATGGGGACGAGTGCTGCTTATGATCAGCGCTGTGATTCTCACCGTGTGGTTTCTTGCCATAACGCTTATCCGTCTCGAATTTCATTCATGGACGTGGGGCGACTTCGTCGGGCGAGGTTGGGACATCGGCACGGGATACCCTGTTGTCGATAAATTCGCTTCGTATCTGGTGCTACTCCTCTCGCCTTTCTTTGTAGCGTTGGTTCTCGGATCTTTTGCTTACTCATTCCTTATGCTTAGCAGTTTAACGGTGGGCGCCGTTGCGTTGCGACTATTCGGATGGATGTCGATAAAGGAAGCAATTTTTACCGACTTCTCTGTCGAACCGCTACCTTACGGGCATTACGATCTGATCCATATCGATTGGAGCGAGCAAAGTCCGGACGAAATCGGTCTCAATCATAGCCGCACCTATCTCAATCCGGTGGCGCTCGACCAAATTGCCAAATTTGTCTCAAGCACCCTACGGCGAGTTTAGGTCGGCTTTCTCCCATTCGCGGCGTTTGCTGTCGGCATGCGGCCATGTACTACAGGCGCGCCGAGCCTGATCAGAAGACAAAAGCGGTTCACGTATTAGCACCTCGTCTTTGGGTTGAGCGTCGAGCGAAACGCCGGGCTTGATTCCCGCATGAACGAAGAACCTACGGGTTAGCGTCTTACGGATAATAAGAAAACTATGAAAAGCTTATCGTTTGCAGCCGACTTGTCTGCCTGAGTTGACAGAAGCGCGCCCTCAATCAAGTGTGGTGAATAGGTAGCGAGGTGAAAGACCCGGCGCTCGCCCACGCAATACGGGGAGTCGCGCACGTAGTTGGCTAACCGCGACAAAAGCGAAGGACGGAGGAGCTTCGTGACTTAAGTTGAGATCGTAGCGGTCTTGATAAGGCGAGCAATCGAAGTGAAATTGGCAGGCGGTTCGAGCACAACCACATTCACGCCCTCGCTATATTGCACGGACCCGTATTTGATCGCTCCGAAGCCGTTATGGCGCGCACAGTCGGCGACAAACCTCGTAAAGACGTACTCGGGTCGATCCCACCCTTCGGATTGTCTCGGGGCTGCGCATAGAGCTGAGCGCGCAAGGCACTGAATTACCTCGTCATCGTCATCTCCAATATCATCGGAGATCATCAAGTTCAGCACCTTGCAGGGGAAATTGAGCTCGATCTCGGCGATGGATATCGGGTCGGATGCGCGCATCTCTCTCTGAACAGTTTTAGGGGAATCGGCCAGATAAAGCATCGAGTGACCAGCATTATTATAGCGGCCTTCGGCAACCTTAGCGGCGGGCGGCGGACCAAAATGGGTAAGCGTTGGTGAAACCGGAACATCGCGAGCCATCCGCCCGCGATACCATATCGACTGAGCCGGGAGCGTTTCTGCAATAGCAGCTTTTCGCTCGATGACTTCGAAGATTTTCGCAGCGAAAGGATGGCTCAGAAGAAGAGATGGGGAAGTGCGTGCGAGTTCGGCTATGGAATTGAGATGAAATTCCCTCACCTCAAATGGGTGTTCAAAGATGTAAAACACTCCGTCAAGCACGGTGTAACAGTTCGGGCACTTGAGTCCTTTGGCAAAGAACTCGATCTCTTCAGGGTAGAAGGCGTCCTGAATGCGGCTCTGGCTTAAAAAATAGTCGATCTCGATGCCAGAGGTGAGAAACCGTTCATCCCGTGCCGAGGTGCCGGGCCATTCACGACAAAATTCGTCGTAGCAGTGCTCGCAGCACGAAATTCGTGAATTGAAATAGTGCTCAAGATCGCGATCAAAGTATTCGTTGAAGATATCCTGTCGTTCTTCCATCGTATTGGCTGAGAAATGCTTGCTCTGCACGATCCCTCTCAAGTTATGGTTTGGCTGCCGCTTCACGGTCGCTCCATCCGCCTTGGTGCAAGGCAAGCGTCGATACGGCAAGTGCAATCCCGGAAAATTTCGCTATGAAGGATGTTAGCGTCCGATAGAAAAGCTAACGCCTTGCTCCTGCAATCTGGTCAGGTATCGAAGCGGGCTTTTCGCCGCCTCGTGGCGCGCCTTGCCCCAGCTTTCGAGTCCACGGAAAACTATCGCAATTGCAAAGCCAGCGCCGATACCTGTAAGGACGTGTCCTGTAACACCGCCGATAAGCGCGCCCTTCAAAGTATCAACTCCAGTTTCTGGCTTTGTAGCAGCCTCGACGAACTTCTCAGCGATCTTCTTAAACTCCGAACCGAAACCCTCACCGAAGAACAGCCGTGAGGCATGGCCGATGCTCGTCTGTTGCTTCTCCCATTCCCGGAACATATCGTTGAGAGTGTCTTCTAGGCGCTCCTGACGAACTTTCTCACTGTGGATAGTAGTCGGGAGGGATGTCGCAAGCTCTTCGAGCTTGCCGCGAAAATCGGCAAGCGCTGCACGTTCGTCCTTGAGTGCCAAGATATTCTCCGCACTGAGCATATCGACATTGCACCAACGATAGACGAGAAATTCTGCGATCTCCCGGCCAGAGGTAGAGCCTGTTGGTTTGATGCCATCTAGGCACGCCGTCAGAATTTTGTCTCGTGGGATGCTTAGCAGTTTGCCGTGAAGTCGAGGAAACTCTGTGACCACCTGCAAACCTTCGTTCTCTGCGCATGCCATCGCGAGCGTTGCCATTACAGCCTCGCCAAGATGGGGATGCATTTCAAGGTAGTCGGGGCCGTCAGGAAACTCTGGGTGCCAGACTAAATTCTCCTGACGTAAGAAAGCAGTTAGTTCCTCGTACAGCTTGTACGCGTGGATCTGGAAGGTCGCATGAGGCGAAAGTCTCCGCTCCCAAATCGTGAGATGTTCTCCGATGAGGCTGGCGGCTAGATCACTGGCGGCCTGCCGTCCATAGCGCGCCCGGAACCTCTCGCCCTCCTTTTCCAAGCGACTTCGCAACTCTGCAACAAGCTCCAACTGCGCTATTCGAACGTGTGGCGATTGCAGATCCGCTGAGCGCAATAATGGATACCGATCACCCATGAGGTGACCAAACGCAGAGACTTCGGGATCGTCTGCGGGAGCTCTCCAGTCCGGCGTCATCCGCACAACGTGCGGAAAGATCAGGAGTGTTCGCTTTAACCAATCAACGCTACGAACTCGAATATATGGATAGTTTAAAGCGTCAAGCTGTGCAGCCATGCTTCTTTCCCCACTCCATGACCCAGTGATCTCAAAAAGGCTAAGGTGCTAAAAACTCAGCAGTCGGATCACTCCACGTGCTGTCCTTTTTGTAGGTTCCAGATGAGATAGCAACTAGAGCGAGAATTCAAGCCTATGTGAGATTACTTGTGGTGTGGCGACGCACCCGCCTGGTCGGGAAGTAATCCTGGCATCAGGGGCCATGAAGCGCTCTCGATCAGATCGAAGATATCGAGCCAGCGACGATAACTGCACTCTGGGGCGGCCGCTACTGCTCTACGTGAGGCTCAGCCAGACACTCGACTTTTCTAAAGCCTGTCTCCCATCAGACGTGTTTTGGGCCCTCCAGACTGATCTGAAGAGTGGCCGCTTAAAGAACGTAGAGGTTCGGCTTGATAAGCCTCGCTATGGTTCTGGCAAGCTTAAGAGCCTGCATTTTTCAGAAGCTCCTTCCCGAAATGAGTAGCTGGTTAAGGCTGGCCTATATTCTGATATCATTATGCCAGAATGCGACACGCGGAGGGTAAGCCCGTCGTCGTCGTCCCTAAGCGCGGATTACCTCTTGAGCAAAACTGTGCCAATGCTCGAACGTCTGGCTCCATTGCCATCTAGCGGCAAGAGACGTGGAAGGTAGTACAAAGACTTTTGTCCCTCCGATGGGGGCCTGTGAGCCGAGCGGTACTTCGCCTTCCAGAAACTGTTTGCCCGCGTTCTTGCTCGTAAAGGCTAGAAACGACGGCTTAAACGTTTCAATCTTTGCACGCAGAGCAGCACGGTCTGCGGCTGTTGCCCTGCGTACTACTCCATCATTACCGTGAGCATCTTTGACTAGGTCTGTTAGACCTATCTTAAAATCGAGAAGCTTGCGAAATTCGTGAGGTCTCAATCTGACTGGTGTAAGACCGGTCTCATGAACGATGCTCCAAAATTTGTTATGCGGGTGGGCGTAATAAGCTTCTGCTTCTGCGGACACGGTGCCAGCCGCTGTGCCGCAAAATACGACCGAGAGATTCGGTCGCAGTAGATCAGGCAATATGCTGGTCATCTAAAGAATTCCTAGGCAGTGCGATGTCTTCGACGGCGAATTGTATCGAGTCGATGTGTCCTTGGATGCTATTTACCGCAACGCATGGCGCAAGTCTTGCCTACCAATTCATGGGTCTCTCTACAAAAGCCGGTCTCGCTGATCTACGGCATTTCGGCGCGGGGAACGGCGTGAGTGGACTTTGCATCCTGCCAAGAACGGATTCGACCATGCATTCGGAAATTGGGCGTTCGTCGGCCGCCTGCCAACTACAGATGCGAGATCCACCAGAACCATCAGGGGGCACTACTCATCAAAAAATCTGAGATTCGTATATTTGCCGTTACAATGCGGACAGTTCTCCACGCTCCGAAAATCGACAATGCGAACCATCAGCCCCTCCTTCTGCTCGCAAACGGGACAAAAGGGGGCTCCTCTCGGCTGTCCGTCTGGACCCTTGGCATATTTGTAGCCGTGATGCTCGATGGTATCCTCAATTCTAGCGAACTTCTTTTTTAGGGCGTCGATCTCAGATTGCCTTGACGAGAGTTCCTCTTTCGCGTCAGCGAGGGCAATCTTGATGTCTGATAAGGCTACAGTGAGGTCGGCGATTTTGAGCTTAAACTCGGCAGCGTCCATTGCTTTGTCGATACCGCGTAGGTCGTTTGCAAGCTTAATGCCTGCCCAGCAGTGGCTAGTGCGGTCATAATATCAACCATGCGAATCCTCCATTTCTGCTACCGTAGGATGTTATCAGCTTGTTCTCTAGTGGGTATATGGGCGCGTGATTCGGAAGCCCAGAGTCGCGCGAGGAAATATGCAACCGACCCTCAAAAGAAAAACCTTTCGAGACGCCAGGAAGATCCTTAATGATTTTTGCCTCATGCTCGATGGCAAGGACGCATCAAGCAACAAGCATGCAGGCGAGACGCCGAATCCTGATGGCGCACGGGAATCGTGGTGGCTTGAGAACAGGAAGCCTGCCCCTCCATTCGACAGCCCTCGATCCAAAGCGTATTTGCGCGCATATATCGAAATCGCAGGGCCGATGTTCTACGGATCCGGAATTCCACTTGATGGTGGTCTAATGCATCCGGATCGCGGAGTGATGAAGGCGATGCTAGAGGCCGGTTGCGTGACGCTCGGCAGGAATAAACGTGGCATCTTTGAACTAACGCCAAAAGGAAATGATCTAATCGCCGGTGTAGACCTGCCAGCCACTTCGCAATTGAGCACTCAGCAAGAACCACAATCCGGCTCCAGGCGGCGACTGCCAGCAGCTACAAGGGCGATACTCCGGCAGTTTGTCACGGAAAAGGAATTGGCTGCTGTTCAAAAAGAGGTCGCGCATTCCATTATAGTCGCGAACCAAGCTGATCCATCCAAATGGGGGCTCCGTGTCAACCGAAAGGATGTAATGCTTAAGGTTGGCTTCGTCGAAGTTCTCCAGGCAGGCGATGGATGGTTTCATCAATTGGTGAAGAAGGACCTTGTTCCGAAGAAGCTGCGGTCTGATCGGCGTCTTAGTTTCAATTATCACTCATACAAGAATGCTCCCGGATGTATCACTTGTGATTTCGAAGTTTCGGCAGTTGCCCCGGTATATCAAGCATTGCTTCAAGCGCACGAGGCTGCGATTCGAATAGCTGCTCGTAGTCCTCGACACACAACCACTACGAAAGACCATTCGCCAAGCTTCATCATGTTTCTTTCGGAGCGACTCAAAGAAAGATTGCCTCAACCTGCTTATTACGACGGTCGTCCAAAAAGCCCAGTCAATGTCCCGGAGGAAATACCGGGTGATCAGAAATTCGAAGAAGGTGCGGCCATTCAGAGTCTCATCAATCGATATGAGCGTGATCCTGCGGCGAGAGAAAAGTGCATCACGCACTACGGCTCTGTTTGTGTAGTTTGCGGCCTGTCATTGGCGGATCGATACGGCCCAGAGGTCTATGGCCTTATCCACGTTCATCACCTAACACCCCTCGCCAGCGTCGGCAAACGAGCAGCAATGGATCCTGTTCGGGATCTCAGACCGGTTTGCCCAAACTGTCACGCCGTCATCCACTCAACAAGGCCACCTCGCACTATCGATCAGGTGAAGAAAATGCTGCGCGGTCGGAAAAAGGAGCACTTCTAGCTTATGCCGACGGTCGAAGATGTGGCTGGATCAATAGACGCGGTCATGGGAGTGAAAGCGGTGTTTGGGCGCTCCGGCGCTGCTGTTATGTGCTTCGGCTCCCATGGTGACGAAAACGCGAAAGATAAGGGACATTTTTCGCTTGCTCGAAGAGCGGCGGAGAAAGCGATAGAACGACCTTTCCTCATATCTATCGGCGGAGGCGATGACGCGCCGCCAGAGTTGCGGGGGCGCGTTCTTGAGTTGCTTCGGATCACGGGCGTCTTTGGAGAAACCAAGGCATTTGTGAGCGATGAAGCCTACCTCACAAGGCTTCAGCGATGGCCGGTCGCTGTCGTCACATCGGAGGTCTATGAAATTGTTGGCGAACCATTGCTGATTGAAGATTTGCATTTCCCAGATCGAAAGATTCTAGCTAACGCATACGATGGAATCCGGCTCGATGAAAGTGAGCTCGAGCGCCTTTGGGAGGTGCTCAGGTCAGCGCCGGTA
>NZ_JBFRFR010000135.1:0-12032 GCF_052114925.1 Bradyrhizobium sp. 2TAF36
AGCACCGCGCGCTTCTCCTTCATCCGCTTGGAATGGTTGTAGACCTTGCCGGTGACGGTCGGCACGACGACCTCGGCCTTCTTGCTCGCGGCGTGGTCGAGACATTTCGCGATCCACGCATCATCGAAGCCGAGGTCGCCGGCCAAGGTTGCCGCCGTCCGGCGCGGATCGTGCGGCGTGAACGGCTTGAGGCCGAGCAGGGCGCAGATGCCGGGCGTCCTCACCTTGCCCTTGCGGTTGTCGCCGCGCAGCGCGTCCGCCATGGCCTTGCGGTGCAGCGGCTGATCGCCGAGCGGGGAGGCGAAGACGTATTGCTTGTTCGATCCCCGCAAGGCTTCCTTGATGATCTCGACCGCGAGACCGGAGAGGGGCTGCTGGATCACCCGGCGCTTCTTGACCCGCTTGAGCGGCACGTCAAAGCGCGGGTTCTCGCCGTCGAGGTCGAATAGTTCGTCGCGGTGCGCGCCAAGCAGCTCGCTCGACCGCAGCATGGTCACAAGCTCGAATTTCAGCGCGAGCCGCGTTCGGCGATCCCATGATGCCAACAGGACATCATCGTCGAGGCCGTGCCAGAATATCTTGATCTCGTCCTCTGAAAGAACGCGGGTGCGGGCGTGTTCCGCATCGAGCTTCGGAAGACTGATGCAAGGTGACGCGCTGACGTAGTCGCGGCCCGCCTCGGCCGCCCAATTGAAGAGGGCGCTGGCCGCCTTCCGCATATGCCGCGCATTGCTGACCGACGGCTTGCCGAACTCACCCCCGACGATGTCGTTGGACAGCGTCGCGATGTCATTCTTGGTAACCTCTCGCGCCAGCTTCTTGCCGAGCCGGGCACCCACGAAGCGCCGCAGATGGCTGGCCGTGTTCTCCCACGCCTCCAGCCGGGGCCGCATCTCGCCGTCCGGCTTGCGGACGGGCGTCTTCATCCAGTTGATCCGCTCCTCGATGATCTCGGAGACGGTCTTGCCGTTCTGCGCGGCCTTCGCCTTCTGGTCGCGGAAGGTCTGGGTAAGCGCGTTGCCGCCCATGCCTTTGAGGCCGTAGACCTTGCTGCGGGCATCCTCGACCGTGAAGGTCTCCGGGTTATAGATGCCGAGCCATCCGGTGCGCTGCTTGCCCGTGGTCCGATCGGTGAACTTGAACGAGAAGTTCGACGGGCCGGCCGTGGTGATGCTGACGTAGAGGCCGGGGCATTTACGGTCGTAGATTTTGGTGCGCTCGGTCACCCGCTTCTCGCACATGCGGTCGGTCAGGATGACGCTGCTCTTGCGACCCCTCTTGCCTAAGGGGGCGGCGGCAATGGTAGTCTCCATGTGGTTTCGGCTCCTAAAGGCTTGAGACCAAAGGGCCGGGACTTGAGCTTTCAGTTTGTCGTGCGGACGCTGAAGCGTTTAGGTCCCGGCCCTAGATTTGGCGAACTCCGCAGGAACCGCCCGAAACAAGCCTACGCAAAAAGTGCTTATTTCAAAGGGTTTTCTTAGTTTCGGCGTGTTTCACCGAATGCCAAAATATAGACGTGTGGTCCTGGCCGTCGTTGCAAGCTCTTGCGGAGGCGACAATCGCGTCAACCGGCGCGATGCCGGTGAATTTCGCTGGGGCGAGGGAGGCCAGAAGGAACTCGGCTCCCGGGAGAGCGCGGCATAAGCCGTCCGACCACTGCGCAGGGAAGGCTGTGTGTTGGGCTTCACCTGTATGCTGCTGTGCGGCTCTTCCTGCGTGTCCTTTCGCGCAGCGGACCGCGGGTGCCAGCCGGCACCGACCTTCCCTGCGCCCTCTTGACTGAGAGGGCAGGCGGAGATGCAAAGCTCGGGGGAAATCCGCCGCGAGAACGCGGGGGTGTGTCTCATTCGCGCCAGGATACAGCTAGCCTGCTTCCCTGTGGTCATACGTGCGGCTACCCTCCGTCGGCCGGTTGCCAAGCACGTTCTCGTGGCGGATCCCCAAAAAAGCTGCCAGGTGTCGATGCAAGGCTAGCGACGGAGCGCGGACTAGCTATTTGATGAAGCTTTCTCTGATTTGCGCCGTTCGTCTGAAGCTAGCTCAAACTTGCCCATGATGGATTGGAACGAGACCCCAAGTTTTTCAATTGGTTAGAAGCCGGTGTGTGCACGACGTGTGCACCGATAGATCAAGAAAAATCCTTTGAAGGCCAGTGTGGGTCGATATCTTGTATTGATATGACTCCGCAGAAGTTGCGCGTCTGGCCCAAAAGGAAAGCGCAAGTAGGTCGCGGGAATGGATCCTACGCAACCTTGGTGCGGCAGGTCTGCGATCTGCATCGAACTCTAGGGCTCGAAGAACGCATTCCCGGGCCTCTGCAGGCCGAGGTGATCGCGCAATGTTGTGCCTTCATACTCAGCGCGGAACAGACCGCGTTCCTGCAGAAGAGGAACCACGAGCTGGACGAAATCCTCGAACCCTTCGTGGAAATAGGGCGGCATGACGTTGAAGCCGTCGGCGGCGTGTTCCTCGAACCAGAGCTGGAGCGTGTCGGCGATGCGCTCGGCGGAGCCGCACAGCACCCAATGGCCGCGGGCGGCGGCGGTGAGATTGTAGAGGTCGCGCAGCGTCATGTTCTCGCGGCGGCCCTTGGCGAGCATGACGCTGGCGAAGCTGTGATAGTTGTCGGACGGCGAGATGTCCGGGATCGGTCCGTCGAGATCGTAGGCCGACATGTCCCGGCCGAAGCGGTCGGACAGGATGGCGAGTGCGTTGCTGCCGCTGACAAAGCTCTGGAGCACGTTGAGCTTCTCGAACGCCTCCTTGTCGGTGCGCCCGACGACGGGCATCACGCCCGGCAGCACCGTGACATCCTCCGGCCTGCGGTCGAACGCCGGCAGCCGCGTCTTCAGCGAGGCATAGCCGGCCTTGGCTTCCTCGATGTCCTGCACCACCGAGAACACGATATCGGCGGTCCGCGCGGCAAGCGCCTGGCCGGCCTCGGAGCCGCCGGCTTGCAGCACGACGGGGCGGCCTTGCGGGCTGCGGCCGATGTTGAGCGGGCCCTTCACCTTGAAGAACGCGCCGTCATGGTCGATCGCGCGCAGCTTCGCCGGATCAATGTAGACGCCGCTGGTGCGGTCGGCGACAATGGCGTCATCCGCCCAGCCGTCCCACAGGCCTTTGACCACGTCCAGGAACTCGCCGGCCATCTCGTAGCGGCGAGCGTGGTCGGGATGGGTGGTGCCGAAATTCGCCGCCGTTGCCGGATTGGCGGTCGTCACCGCGTTCCACGCCGCGCGGCCTTTCGAGATGTGATCGAGGGATGCAAAAACGCGCGCGACCGAGAATGGATCGCTGTAGGTGGTGGAGACGGTCGCGCCGAGGCCGATGTGGCTGGTCGAGGTCGCGAGTGCGGCCAGCATGGTCAGCGGCTCAAGCCGCAGCGTGTAGGAGGGATGGGCGGCCGCATCGGCATAGAGATTGTCGCCCATGAAGATCAGGTCGAACTTGCCATGCTCGGCAGTGCGGCCGATCTGCTGGATCGAGGCAAAGTCCTGGAAGCTGTCGACCGCGCCGGGATAGCGCCAGCCCGCGACATGACTGCCGGTGCCCAGGATGAACAGGCCGAGATGCATCTGTCGTTTCATGGCGTCATCTCCAGAACAGGATCTTGCGTTCGAGGAAGCCGATCAGGCCGAAGAAGGCGAGGCTCGCGGCGGACGCCACGAAGATCGCCGCCCAGACCTGGACGAAGTCGATCTGGAGCACGGCCTGGTAGATCACCCAGCCGAGCCCGCCATGCGCGCCGAGCATTTCGGTGACGATCGCAACAATCACGCTGCGCACCGTGGAGACGCGCATGCCGGCCAGCAGCAGCGGCAACGCGGTCGGCAGGCGCAGGCGCCACAGCACGCCGAAGCGACTGGCGCCAAAGCTCTTCATGAGGTCGACGGCGCGACGATCGACCCGGTCGAGCCCGGCCAGCATCGAGAGCAGGATGGTGAAGCTCACCGCCATCGCCACCATCACGATCTTCGAGCTGACGCCGATGCCGAACCAGAGCAGGATCAGCGGCGAATAGCCGACCACCGGTACCGAATTGATCGCCGTTGCGAGCGGCAGGATCGCGGTTCGCAGAGCCGGTGCCAGTGCGATGGCGACGGCGAGGCCGATCCCGATCAGGCAGCCGAGCCCGTAACCGACCAGCGCTTCGAGCAGGGTGTAGCCGGCGGCGTCGATGAGCGTTGCCCGCTTGGACCAGAGGCCCGCGAGGATGTCGCTGACGGCGGGGAGAACATAGGCCGGCAGATGCAGTCCGCGCGCGGCGCCTTCCCAGCATGCGACCAGGAGGACGGCACCCAGAATGCCGCGCTGGACGGCGAGCGAGGGTGAGGCAAGGGCGCGGCTCATTGCTCGGCGTTCCAGAACACGAGCCGGCGCTCGACCGCGGCTACCACCGCATAGAACCCGGTTCCGAGCAGGGCCGCAGCCAGCAGGGCGGCCCAGATCGCAACGACATTCTCGGTGAACATCGCCTGGAGCAGCAGCACGCCGAGCCCCGTGGTGTCGCCGAACCATTCGCCGACGATGGCGCCGACGAGACTCAGCGATGCGGCAAGGCGCAACGCCACGAAGATCTGCGGCAGTGCTGTCGGAAGCTGTAAACGAAGCAGGAGCTGGCGATTGGAGGCGCCGAAGCTGCGCATCAGGTCGACTTGCCTGGGATCGACGGTCTCGAGGCCCAGCAGCGTGTTCACCGTCACCGGAAAGAAGGTCAGGTAGAACGCGATGATCGCCTTGGCGAGCAGTGTGTTGCCGAACCACAGCACCACCAGCGCGCCGAAGGCGATGACCGGAATGGTCTGCGACACCACGAAAATCGGAAAGATCATCTCGCGCAGCGCGCGGACGCGGAAGAACGCGACACCCATGAGCACGCCGAACGCGCCGCCGGAAGCAAAGCCGATCAGCGTCTCCGCGAGCGTAYGCAGGAAACCGTCGACATAGGCGCGCGGCGTCGCCGCCATCGCCGTCAGGATCGTGCTGAGGCGCGGCAGGTAATAGGGCCGGATGCCGAACAGCAGCACCGCGCCTTCCCAGATCATTGCCGCGATGGCGAGCCCGACCAGCAGCCGGATCAGCTTGCGCAGCGAATCCGGCATTGCGATCGACCGCGCAGCCGCGCGGCCATCACCAAGCGATGTCGCGGCAGGACTGCTCACGGTAGCCGGTCCGCCGCCGGGATGCTCTGGATGAAGCTTGCATCATAGGCGGCGGCGAGATCGACCGGCTTGGAGATCACGCCATATTTCAGGAAGAAGTCGTGAGCGGTCTTCACCGCATCGGCATCGATCCAGAACATGCCGTTCTTTGCCGCCGCGCCAGCGGTCATCAGGCGCTTCACTTCGGTGAGCATGAATTCCTGCTGCGCGCGATCGAGGGTAGGGGCTGCGGCCATCACGGTATCGACGGCGCCCTTGGGGTCTGCGAAGGCGTCCTTCCAGCCCATCAGCGACGCCCGCAGGAAGGCCTTGACCAGCTCCGGCTTCTCCTTGGCGGTCGCTTCGGCCACGATCAGCGTGTCGCGCGGGAAGGTGATGCCGTAGTCCTCGGCGACGAAGATCTTCAGGCTATCCTTCGGCATGCGCGACTGGATGGTGTAGTACTCGTTGTAATAGGTCGCCGTGATGACGTCGACGTTGCCGTCGACGAACGGCGTGACCGAAACCTGCTGCGGCTGGATCTTCAATTCATCCGGCTTGATGCCTTCCTTGGCCAGCATGCCGTTGAGCACATGGTTGGCGCCGGTGAACCAGGTGGTGACCGTCTTGCCCTTGAAATCCTGAATCGTCTTCACCGGCCCGTCCTTGCGGGTGACGAAGATGAAGGGGGTGATCTGGTGCGATACGCCGATGCAGACGATCGGCAGCCCCTTGTCGCGCGCCGCGAACACGCTGTCGGTGCCGCCGGACAGGCCGAACGAATCGGCGCCGGTCGCGACAAGGTTTTCGGTCAGCAGGTTGGGCCCGCCGGGATTGATGGTGAGGTCGATGCCCTCGGCCTTGTAATAGCCCTTGGCCGCCGCGACGTAAAAGCCGGCGAACTGCGCCTGCGGCAGCCATTTCAACCGCAGGCTCGCCTTCTGCAAGTCGGCTGCGGGCGCAGCCGTGACAAGCGAGCCGGTCGCCAGTGCGATGGCGGAGAGGACGGAGAAGGCGTGGCGTCGGCTCAACATGGTCATACTCCAGGCGGTGAAAATCAATTGCGATAGGATGGATCGGTGCGGTCGAGCTGGCGCATCAGCGCCGGCCATTCGCGTTCGCCGGGCACGAGGATGTCGCCCTGCAATTCCCAGAACTGACGCGCGGCCTTCTCGCAGACCTCGTGCGGCGGCATTACCAGCTTGGCGCCGGCAGCAGCCGCCGCCTGCATCTGGAGCTGGATCCGCGCGGCACGCTCGAAATAATAAAGCAGCATGAAAGCCTCGCCCGGCGTCCGGCCGACGGTGAGGATGCCGTGGTTGCGCATCAGCATCACCTTATGCGGGCCGAGATCGCGCACCAGGCGGACCTGCTCGTCGAGGTCGATGGCGACGCCTTCGTAGTCGTGGAAGGCCTGGCGGTCGTAGAAGCGCATCGCGAACTGGCTGAGCGGCAACAGGCCCTTCTCCTGTCCGGAAACCGCGACGCTCGCGTCGGGATGGGTGTGCAGCACGCAGGCCGCGTCGTGGTTCGAGGTGTGAATCGCCGCATGGATGACGAAGGCTGCGACGTTCACCGCCTGTGGCGTGTCGTCGAGCTTGTTACCCCTGGTGTCAATCTTCACCAGGCTCGACGCCGTGATCTCGTCGAACAGCAGGCCGTAGGGATTGATGAGGAACTGGTCGTCGTGGCCGGGCACGCGCAGGGAGATGTGGTTATAGATCAAATCGTCCATGCCGAGCTTGGCGACCATGCGATAGCAGGCCGCGAGCTTGATCCGGGCATCCCATTCGGCCGGTTCGATACCGCGCGGTGCGGCCTCTCTCGCTGACATCGCGGTCACGGCGTCTTCTCCTGCGCGATGGAGGATTGGAACGATTTCATGCTTTCCTCCTCGATCGCATCGAGCAGCGTGCGCTTGAGGCGCACGAATTCCTGAGAGGTGACGATCTCGGGTCGACGCGGGCGGGGAAGTTCGACGACCTGTTCGAGCTTCACCGAGCCGGGACGTGCGGTCATGACCAGCACGCGGTCGCCGAGGAAGATCGCCTCGTCGACGTCGTGGGTGATGAAGAGAATGGTGCGGCGGTATTTCTGCCAGACGTCGAGCAGCCAGCGCTGCATCATCGCCCGCGTCAGCGCGTCGAGCGCGCCGAACGGCTCGTCCAGCAGCATCAGGTCGCGCTCGAACAGGAAGGTGCGCATCAAGGCGACGCGCTGGCGCATGCCGCCCGACAATTGGTTGGGATATTGCTTCTCGAAGCCGGCGAGCCCGAACTCGGGCAACATCCTCAGCGCCTTGGCGCGCGCTTGGTCGCGCGGCATGCCCTCGACCTCGAGCGCGAGGATGGCGTTGTCCACCACGTTGCGCCAGGGGAACAGCAAATCGCGCTGCGGCATAAAGGAGACGCGGCCGAGCAGGTCGGCCGAATGGCAGCTCTTGCCTTCGAAGCGCAGGATGCCGCCGGCGTCCGGTTCCTCGAGGCCAGCGACGATGTTGAAGAGGGTGCTCTTGCCGCAGCCGCTTGGGCCGACGACGGTGACGAACTCGCCGGGGGCGACGCTCGCCTCAAGTCCCGAAAGCGCCGTGACGGAGCCGAAGGTCTTGTTGACCGCACGCAGTTCAAGCAGCGGCTCAGGCTTCGGGTGGGCCTGCGGGGCTTCGGTGGCCGGTCCGGGATTGGGGAGGCGGGCAGCCTGCACCGGGATGTCCTTGTATAATGGAGGCGGCCATTCGCATACGAAAGCAGACCGCGYCCAAATCTCTTAGCAACTCGTGTGCCAGTGCGATTTCTGGGCAAATCCGGCATAAGACTTGCGAGATCGACAGGCGAATATGGCGGAGTTCCGCGCGCTTCCGAGAGAAAATCAGACGTTTCGCTGGAGGATGGGTGCCATTTTGTATACTTATATTGATATCGGAGAAACATGATGGCAGATATTGGTGCACAGGTCGGAGGCAGACGCGTGAAAAACGGGCAGGAGTCCCTGGCGCCGAGCCCCGGCATGACGCTCGCCGAGAACCTGCGCCAGAAGCTCGAGGGCGCGATCGCGGCGGGTCATCTCGAGCCGGGCAGCCGGCTCGACGAACAGGAGATCGCCCAGCGCTTCGGCGTCTCGCGCACGCCGGTGCGGGAGGCGTTCCGCCTGATGGCCGCTAACAATCTGGTCGAGCTGCGCGGCCGGCAGGGGGCAACGGTCCGCAGCATCAAGGCGCAAGCGCTGATCGAGATGTTCCAGGTCATGGCGGAGCTGGAGGGGCTCTGCGCGCGGCTCGCCGCCCGGCGCGTCTCGCAGGCCTGGGGCACTGAAATTGGCGAGATTCACCAGCGGCTTGTGGCGGCGGGCGAAACCGGCGACATCGACGTCTTCTACGACATCAACCAGGAATTCCACGAAGCGATCTACGAGGCTTCGCGCAACACTTTCCTCGCCGACCAGACCCGCAAGCTGCGTAACCAGGTGGCCGCCTATCGCCGCCGGGTGACGCGGATGCCGAACCGGATCGCCGACACTGTCCGCGAGCACGAGGCGATCATGCAGGCGATCCTGGCCCATGATCCGGAGCGGGCGCACAGCACCATGCGCGACCACGTCAACCTGCTTGGCGACAACCTCCTGGACTTCTTGGCCGCCTTCGAATGACCCTTGATGTCGCTTGGTATGCAAATTGCTAGACCTTGTATATCTGGATTGCATCCTGGAGACCCGGAGTGGACCTGAAGCTGACGAACAAGACCGCCCTGATCACCGGCGCGTCGAAAGGAATTGGACTTGCGGTGGCCGAGCTCTTCGCCGCGGAGGGGTGTCATTTGCATCTCGCCGCCCGCAACGGCGAAGCGATGCTCCAGGCCAAGCGCGACCTGGAAGCCCGCTTTGGCGTGAAGATCACCATCTACGCGCTCGACCTGTCGAGCACGGCTGCGATGGAGAAGCTCGCGGCCGAAGTCGGCGACATCGACATCCTCATCAACAATGCCGGCGACATCCCGGCCGGTTCGCTGGAAATCCTCGACGACGCCGCCTGGCGCCGCGGCTTCGATCTCAAGGTGTTCGGCTACATCACGCTGTCGCGTCTCTATTATCCGCGCATGAAGGGCAAGGACGGCGTCATCATCAACATCATCGGCAATTCCGGTGAGAACTGGGACGCCAGCTACATTGCAGGCTCCACCGGCAACGCGGCGCTGATGTCCTTCACCAAGGCGCTCGGCGGCCGCAGCCTCGATCACGGCGTCCGCGTCGTCGCGGTCAATCCGGGACCGGTTGCAACCGATCGCATGCTCAAGATCATGAAGCGCAAGGCGATCGACATGCTTGGTGACGAAGGCCGCTGGGAGGAACTGTTCGACAAATATCCGGGCAAGCGGCCCGCGACCTCGGAAGAAGTCGCCGATCTCGTCGCCTTCCTGTCTTCGCCGCGGTCCGGCTACATCACCGGCACGGTCGTGACGATCGACGGCGGCATTGCCGCGCGCGGCTCGGTGATCTGAGGCATCGATGTCGAAGCCTCAATCCACGGCACTGGTCCGCAACCGCTATTTCGACGAGCTCTCGGCGACGCCGGGGCTCTATTGGCTCGGCCAGAACACCAACCACATCGAGAGCCATCCCGCCGTGCGCGAGGCGATGCTACGCTCGATCGAGGCGGGCGAGTTCAATGCCTATGCCCCGCCGCTCGGCTTCGAGGCGTTGCGCGCCGCGATCGTCGCCGATCTCGGTGTGCCTGACGCAGAAGCGTTGGTGACCGAGGGGGGCGTCAACGCGCTGGCGATGATCTGCCGTGCGCGTTGCAAGCCCGGCACCACGCTGGTGACGACCGATCCGACCTGGAAGTGGCCGTGCCTGTTCGCGCGCCAGCAGGGCGCCGAGGTGATCGAGATTCCGATCTACGATCCCGCCTGCAACTACCGCCTGACGCCTGAGGCGTTGAAGGCGAATGTTGATGAGCGTACCGCGGTCATCTATCTCGTCGATCCCAACAATCCCCTCGGCATCCGCTACACCCGCGAGGAGATCGAGAGCTTTGCCGCGATCGCGCGCGATTGCGGTGCGCTGCTGGTGCATGACTGCACCTACCGCGACTTTGCCGACGGCCACACGCCGGCGCTCCATGTCGCCCCGAAAGGCTCGGTGGTCTCGACCAGCTTTTCGAAATGGCTCGGGCTCGCTGGCTTGCGCATCGGCGCTCTGGTCGCCGCGCCTGATCTGTTCGAGGAACTGGCGCAGACCTCCACGAGCGTGCTCGGTGCCAGCGTCATCGCCCAGCGTGCGGCGCAGGCGGGGCTTTCCGTCAAGGCCGAATGGATGAAAAAGGTGCGCAGCACCGACCGCGCCAACAAGGCGATGATCCGGGAGGCGGCGGCCACGATCGAAGGGCTGGCGCTGCCGATCATGCCCTCGCACGGAAACTTTCTGGTGCTGGAGACCATCGCGGCGGGCATCCGTCCCGAGGCGCTGGTCGAGTGCTATCGCCGGCAGGGCATCATGATCCGCCAGGGCACGTATCATACGCAGCGCTTCGGCGACCGCTTCGTCAAGATCAGCACCTCCGTGCCGCAAATGTGGGTCGAAAAACTCTGCACACTGCTGCCGGAGATGGTCGCGCAGGCGCGCATGCTCAACGACCTGCCGCCGCAATTCTAGGGACGATGCCGATGACGATGATCACAGCGAAGGACGGCGTGAAGCTGCATGTCGAAGAGGCGGGCGAGGGCACGCCGATCCTCTTTATCCACGAGTTCGGCGGCAATCACGCAAGCTGGGAGCCGCAGCTGCGCTATTTCAGCCGGCGCCACCGCTGCATCACCTACGCAGCGCGCGGCTATCCGCCGTCGGATGTGCCAGACAGCGTGGAGGCCTATTCGCAGGCGATTGCCGCTGACGATGCAATCGCCGTGCTCGACGCGCTCAAGATCGAGAAGGCGCACATCGTCGGCCTTTCCATGGGGGGCTTCTGCACGGTGCATTTCGGCCTGCGCACGCCGGAGCGCGCTTTGTCGCTCACCGTGGCCGGTGCCGGCTATGGCTGCGAGAAGGAGTTCGAGGAGTACTTTCGCGGCGTCTCGCTCGAGGTCGCCGACAATTTCGAGAAGCAGGGTGCGAAGGAATTCGCGAAGATCTACGTGCTCGGTGCGAGCCGGGTGCAGTTCCAGAACAAGGATCCGCGCGGCTGGCAGGAATTCGCCGATCTCCTCGCCACCCATTCCGATCGCGGCGCTGCCAACACCATGCGCGGTGTTCAGGCGCGGCGGCCGTCATTCTACGATCTCGAAGAAGGCCTGAAGACAATGATGGTGCCGACGCTGGTCGTCGTCGGCGACGAGGACGATCACTGCCTCCAGCCCGGCATCTTCCTGAAGAAGACCATTCCGGCCTGTGGTCTCTCGGTCTTCCCCAAGACCGGCCACACGCTCAATCTGGAAGAGCCGGCGGCGTTCAACGCGCTGCTCGCCGAGTTCATCGCCCAGGTCGAGGTCGGGCGCTGGCTGCCGCGCGATCCGCGCGCTGCCGGGCCAGATCATGCGCACGAAGTAGTCGATGACGAGCCAGCCCCTGATCAACGCTGATCGGCTCTGGACGCGGCTGATGGCGCTCGCCGAGATCGGCGCGACGCCGGCCGGCGGGGTTAATCGTCAGGCGCTGAGTGACGGCGAGATTGCCGCATGGCGTCGCGTCATCGGCTGGGCCCGCGAGGCAGATTTGACACCGTCGACCGATGCGGCGGGCAACCTGTTCCTGACGCTGGCCGGCTGCGATCGCGCCGCGCCGCCGTTTCTCATTGGCAGTCATCTCGACAGCCAGCCGACCGGTGGCAAATTTGACGGTGCGGCCGGCGTGATGGCGGCGTTGGAGGCGGTCATCTCACTCGCGGAGCAAGGGGACGCG
>NZ_JBFRFR010000136.1:0-11979 GCF_052114925.1 Bradyrhizobium sp. 2TAF36
CCGTCAGGGAATCACGAATCGCCCAAAAGCAAAATCCTAAAACGCAAGAAAGCGAGGTCCAACACCCCGCTTTCCTGCAAAATCGAATACTACATCATCAAGACAAATTCTGCTTATTTCTCAGATCAATCCGCATTCTTCACGGACGACGAAGTAAAACCCTGGCATGCCGCACCAACTTGCACTGCCGGGCCGGGTTCCTAGTTTTCCCGGAGGCTTGGCAATGCCTCTGGTCCTGCTGCCCGGATTTTTCTCAGCCGACTGCCGAGTTTTCCCAGAGTCTTGTGATGCTCTACTYGAGCTGACGGAACTAAGTTTGCGCGCGGCGGCTTCGGGCTCGGCGAAGGGGCGTTTCTCGACGTGTTTGTTCATGCGCCGACCGGTGAACGGTGTAGATGTGCACCTCGTACGCAATCGGGATCGGCTCGCCGCAGAAGCACCTCGAACAGCCGTTGGAGTTTTGCGTCGGCATCTGGCACCCCTCAGCTTGCATGCGGCGCTTCCATGCGTGGAAATCGCGGTCGCGTCGCCAAACTTCAAAATCGTCCTCGCGAAGCGTCGGCTCCACCTGCTGCCATGCCCGCTCGAATGCGGCGCGGGCTTGGTCGAATGTTGTAGCCGAGCCCGAGCGCTGCGTGCTGGGCTCCATGCCTGGATAAAACCCAAGACTCCAGCCTCATTGATCAGCGCTTATCGGCACGCCAGCGCGGATGCCGATCGTCCCTATGCGGACGTCGGCGGAATAGATGTGCCAGGTTTCGTGTTGATCGTTTTCGCTTCGGCGCCGGGTCAGTTCGGTCATGGCAAAGCAGGATGGGAGCCGGTTGCGCTACCCCGTACATCGGTTGCGCTTGCTTGCACCCTTCCGCAGCCGCTCCCTCGACCAGCGGGTGAGGACTTCGGTGATCATCAGTGCTGCTTTTTCTTCAGCAACATATCAATGGCCACGAGGCCCAGGTCGAGCGGCAGCCGCTCGCGCTCCTCCGGCGACATCCGGTCGTAGCTGCCATCCTGTTTCAGCTTCTCCATCGCCATCAGCGTGATCAGCATGCCCGCGACGATGGTGCGATGGTCTTGGTGGAACTTGCTCAGCTTCGGCTGCTGGTCGTACTCGTCGAGCAGCTCGCGGCCGACGAGCTGCATAGCTTCGGGGTCGTTCGCCGTCGCCGCCTTGGCGAAGGCGTCGCGCAGGGTCTCGATGCGCTGGTTCTTCCTGATCATTGCTTGCTCATATCGGCGGTGAAGTTTGGCTTTTACTGTTTGGTCTCCCAGCCGAGCAGCGTGCCTGGCGTGATCTGCAGGACCTTGCAGATGTCGGTCAGCTCATCGACTCAAATCACCTCGCTCGCCGTCTCCCAAGCGATGACCTCGGCCTCGGTGGTGTCGAGGCGGCTCGCCAGCTCGGCGCGGCTGAGCCCGCGCGCGATCCTGAGCGCCTGCAGGCGATGCCCGACCTCGCGCTCGACATCGGTGATGGGTTCAACAGGCTCGTGTGGTCGTCTCATGTCACCTCGTACTCTTGGCGTTCCAGCGGCTTCGTCGGGTCATCGCGCAGGCCTCGGTCACGATCGGGCCGACCGTTGCTCCGACCAGCATCCCGAGCATGAAATGCTTCATCGGGCTTCTGCTTCAGGGGGCCGTCCGAGCCGCTTTCGCCGGGGGTCACGCAGAGCATCTCGTCTTCAGAGAATTCGACATTCCGGCACTTCTTGCTTCCCGCGCGACCGACGCTGAGGTCGTCTTCGTCGGCCGTTGCCGCCATTGCACAGGCCCCGACCACGATCGCGCCGATTGTTCCTCCGATCATGCAGCCGACCAGCATCCCAAGCATGAACTGCATCGGCGCCCTCCTTCACGTGCCCGTCCGAGCCGCCGACCTGGTCGCGATAACCTTCTAAACAAACCGCTCCATTGCCTCGATCGCTTGAGGGGGCGGAACGTCATGGTGATCAAGCCGCCGCCCGGCTTTGCTTGTGGCCATTCGTGCGCGCTTGCCCGTTGAGCTTTTTCGCGTTCGCCTTGATCTTGTGCGCCGCGCGACCGCGTGGCTTCTTTGGACGGGGCTCGACTGCGTTCGCCTTGGCCTGTCCCTGGCGGACCGAGACTTCGCCCAGCCRCTCCAGATAGTACAGGTTCAGCCTGATCTGCTGCGGTGACAGCCCGGTGTCGCGCGCGAGCGCCGAGATCGAGATCCACGCTCACATCGACTGGCTGCCCCTTGCGCTGCTCAGTCGGCTCGGCGTGCCCTTCGTAACCACCATGCATGGCCGGCTCGACCTGCCGGGCCTTTCCGAGGTGCTGCGGCAGTTTCCCGGCGCGGGCTTCGTGTCGATATCGGACCATCAGCGTCTGCCGTTGCCTGAGGCAAATTGGATCGCCACGATCCAGCACGGACTGCCATCGAACAACTTTCGCCCGTCTTTCGATCAAGGATCCTATTTGGCGTTCCTGGGCCGCCTGACCGCGGAAAAGGGCCCCCAGGACGCCATCCGCATCGCGCGCGCCGCCGGAATGCCCTTGCGCATCGCCGCCAAGATTCCGCGCGGCGAGACGGGCTACTTCAAGAAGCAACTTGAGCCCCACATCGACGGTCGGGCGCTCCAGCTCGTCGGCGAGGCGGATGAGGTGAAGAAGCAGCCGTTCCTCGCAGAGGCCGCGGCCCTGGTGTTTCCGATCGATTGGCCGGAGCCTTTCGGCCTCGTCATGATCGAGGCGATGGCCTGTGGGACGCCAGTGATGGCCTATCGCTCCGGCTCCGTGCCCGAGGTCGTCGAGGACGGCGTGACCGGCTTCATCGTCGAGAACGAGGAGCAGGCTGTCAGAGCCGTGGGCGATCTGGGCCGGCTCGACAGACGAAAAGTACGCGCCCGCTTCCACTTGATCAGCTAGGATCCCTTCGGGCGCAACGAACGCCACGCGGCGAATCGCCGAAGCGAGCTCGGAACAAGCGATTGAAATGCGAAACATCCGAGAAGCCGACCTCTAGAGCGATATCGGAAATTAGTCGCGCGCTGGCACTGGACTCGGTCAGCAGTTTGAGCGCTCGTTGGAGACGCAATTCATTCACGTGCCCGGTGAACGATGATCCTGATGATGCCATCAGGCGCTGCAGATAGCGAGGTGAGATGCCTTGGCAACGAGCTACCATCTCGACGCTGAGCCCTGGTTCTTGAAAGTGTGTCTCGATGTAATCGAGGGCGGCGCCGTGGCGCGCAGTCACGACAGCGCTCGCACTGCTCTCGCCCAAGGGAGCGCACTCGCCGATTGCGAGCGCCAGGAGATCGTGGATGTGAGCCACGACCGCATCTCGCAGCTTCGGGGTGGCCAGGACACTCTCAGTAAATGCCGACTTGAGATAAGCCATGAGAAGTCGGAGCGCTTCACTTCGGTGAGAAATCGGCCGCATGGCGCGGCTTTCGACGTTCGTCACGCGCTGTGCGAGGGCGTCGCGCGGTACGGCAAGACCGAATAGCAATCCGTCGACATAGGTGACGGTGGCCGGCTCGGAATGCAGAATTGCGATGGCGTCGCTGGCGTGAAGCTCGATTTCTTGACAGCGCTGCGATAGTTGACTTTTGCCGGGAGAACAGAGGACGACTCCGATCGAGTCATCACCATCAGCGATGCTCGCCTGCAAGCGCTTGAAACGCATAGGGGAGCCTTTCAGCGCGAGCCTGCGCAAACCTCGGATCGCTTGCAGCGTTGCGTAGGCCTGAAACGGTGCGTTCGATAGAGGCTCAATATCAGCGTGGACTATGCCTCGCCCAAAGTCCTCGCGCCATAGCGGGACTCGCATCCGCTCCGGAAACTCCCGCGTCGAGAAACGATGTGATACGAATTCGGCTGCGTCCATAGACATGGGGACCTCCAGCCTTGTTGGACATCGGGATCAAATGCGACAAACTCACCGGTATCTGCATTTTGCAGTTCGCGCACCGAACTTGTTTGATCTGTGCGCAAGAGTCCAAGAAGCTACGCCATTGGCCTGCTAGTCTCGCTCAGCTAAGTTCAATGCTGATGTGAACTCGTTCACTTAGCGGCCAGAAATCTATAGTGATTGCGAAGGCCGTGGCGTCAAAAAATCTCCTCTAAGAGGAGGCGGTCGTGATGGCTCTATTTCTGATTGCCGTTATCGGATCTAGTTTGAGATATCCTTGGCGGGGTGAACCCGTAAGCTCCGCTTCTATGACCCTCGCGATTGATCGAACTCAACGATCCGCGGACAGACTGTCCTGCAGCACCAGACGTTCTCTGATACCGATTTCGTGTTGCGCCTCGTCGGCCACATCGTCGTCATCCGAGTTCGTCGGACACAAACTGCTCCGGCGCCTTTGATATTTACCGCCGGTTGAAATGGTCGAAATCTATCGTCAATGGTGATGATCAAGCGAGGGTTCGATCATGTCCACCCTAGTCGAGATGTTTTACCGGGAGTATTGCCGTGCCCGCCTCGCCGAAATGCGGAAGCAGCTTCTGATACCGGTTGCCCGCGACGACACATTGCAAGCGTCTTGGGAGGACGGCGATCCCACCGGCTCAGGCAATCAGAGCACCGGCTGGCCAACGAAAGAACCTCCAACCATCAGGTAGCTCGGGCTCGTAACCGCATCGTTTGATCGATACCCCGCTCGGCACGCCCAGCCCGGAGCAGCAGCGCCTCTCATCGACCGATGTGCGAGCACGCCGACAGGTCAAACAGATGCACGATCGAACTCACCAGCGCTATTACGGCGATGACGACGGGTACGTGGTGCGCCGCAGTTACGGCTACTACGGCGGCCCCGGCTACTACGATCGCGGCTACGGCTCGTACGGCGGCGGGCCGAGCATCGGCTTCAGCTTCGGCACCCGTAGCTGGTGACCAAGAAAGGGCCGCTCTCCGAGCGGYCCATTCGATACGGTAAACATTGTGGTGATCGGATGTCCACTCTTGCGAAGCTGCTAGGACAGAAAGAGCAATTGCTGGCGCGGCTTGAAGCCGGACCGGCGCGAACGAGCGCGCCGAAATCCAGGCGCTCCTCGCCAAGATCGAGACCTCGCTGAAGTTGCTCGGCACCCAGGATTCCGCCGCTGCAGGCGAAGACCAATAGCCTCTGGGAGCGAAGGATTGAGAAGGGCGGGAGCTTCGCCGAAGCCTTCTGCTCACGCTTCCCGGGCTGGCGGATGAAGGCCCCAGCTCGGGGGGCAGGGGCTATGAGCTGGGGCCAGTACGGGGTTCGCCCCTTGGGGCAGGGGCGTCGGGAAAACTTGGCAGTCGCGCGATCGTTCCTCTGCGCGCCATGAAGTTTCGGATCGAGTTGCCCGTGAAGGCGCGGAGCTCCCTCTGCGACGCTTTTCTTCGCCGCACGCCGCCTCCACGCTCACAGGATGCGAACAGGGGCAGTCTGCGAAAGCTAAAAGTGGCTGCTGAGATGCAATGCCCCCTCAGCAGATCGATGCTACGCTGCATCCTGCTGGGGACAACAATGGCTATTACCGAATACTTCAAAACTCGCCTCTGGGGCCTGAAGAAATCACGCGGCTTTCGAGAGCTACGAAGAGGCGCTGCGTTCGATTGGCGTACAGGATCAGAACGACCCTCTCACCGAGTTGATCGCCAAGAAGATCATCGAGATCGGTCAGACGAGGCTCAAGGACCCCTCCGAAATCTGTGTTCGGGCCGTAGAGGAACTGGGCCTGCTCAAAGGGTGATTACGCTGGAAAGGGCATGGTGCGCCGAAGCTGCGGATCCTAGGTGGTCCAGGCTGCGGCGATACCGCGAATAGACCGGCTAACTCGGCGTCGCCCTTTTCCTCGCCAAGCTCTTTGACTATCCGGACGATCTCGTCCGGATGGAAGGGCTTCCTCACGATGCGGCTCCCGGGAACGGGACGTGGAGTGGCGGGAGAGAAGCCCGTGGCGTAGATGACCGGCAGTCCGGATCCTGCTCGCGGCAGCGCTCCGCTATCTGCCATCGATCGACCTGTCCGGGTAGGCGGACGTCGGTGACCAGCACATCCGCGGCGTGGCGCTTGCACCAGGCCAGCGCTTCCTCCCCAGTGCTCGCGTAGATCACGTGATAGCCTGCCTCGCGCAGCGCTTCGACGACGAATTCGCGGATCAAAGGGTCGTCCTCGACGAGAAGTACGCTCACTGGAGCCTCATATCCGATAGCATTTGTTCTCATGTCGAACGGCCAAAATGCGTAGCCGTTCCTGTCGGGTAGCCCGCCGACGGGTATGACTGGAGGCCTGTTCCGGTGGTCCTTATGACGGCTGCGTAAGTCCCCTTGAAGGCGGGGCTCGTGGAGGCGTCAGGGTTTCGGAGTTGGTTGCGATGTGGGCGAGGCTTGCGGGGCGGGGGCTGCGGTGCAGGGCGGTCGCGGGCTGCTGGGGAGGCGCGGCAGACGGCTGATCGCTTCCGCCATAAGGGACACATGTACCGATGTTGCTCAGCGGCCGTTGGCCTGGAGGTCACGTGCCTTCGAATACTCACGTCGCCGGTCGATGTTTGCTGCGGCCCATCGATCCCCTGCCTCGAACGCGTCGGCGTGGTGCTTTCGCATCTGCTTCTCGGCAGAGAGGCATTGGTGGCGTAGGATCAGGCTTCTTGGAACGTAATTGGCTTCGCCGCTTTTCCTGGTGTGAAGGGATGCAGCCGACTCGTTGCCTATGTCTCGGTGGGGGTCTGCGAAGGAGGAGCTTTGATGAAAGCGACAGCTCTGGCGATGACCATTTTCACAGTCTCGGCCGCTTCGGTTTCGGCGCAGGCCACAAGGTGGACGACCTACCGCATTCCACAGACGGGCACGTCGATTGACTTCCCTTCTTCGATCTTCACCGAAGAAGCGGGTCGGCCGGACGGTTACGGGCAACGCTTTCGAACTGCCGACGGCCGCGCCGACCTCACGATACAGGCTGCTCCCAACGTCGGGAGTGACTCGCCCGCTGCTTTCCTCGCGAAAAAAGGACCGCCTTCGCGCATTCAGTACAAGAGAGTGACGCCGCGGTTCTTTGCGGTTTCCAGCTACAAGGGCGACAAGGTCTGGTATGACCGTTGCAACTTCTCCGGCGGGCTGGTCCATTGCGTGCTGATCAATTATCCGGCCAGCGAAGAGCGCGCGTGGGATGGGATCGTTACGCGCATAAGCCTCTCGCTCAGTGGCGGCATATGAGGGGTTAGTTCCCTGGCGATGGAACTTTCGGGCGCACTACCGATTTGTCCCGCCGGCTGACACGCTGACATGGGGCGACATATCATGAAGGCCAAGGAAAAAGCTAAAGAGCCGTCCGCGGTTTCGAAGTTTTTCGGCGACCTCGCCAATAAGACCTCGCTGGCGGCAGGCCGGGCTTCAACGTTCATTATCGCGGCCGGCATCGTCATCATATGGGCGGTAAGCGGACCGCTCTTCGGTTTCTCCGATACGTGGCAGCTGGTGATCAACACAGGAACGACTATCGTCACGTTCCTGATGGTGTTTCTCATCCAGAATTCTCAAAACCGCGATAGCGCCGCGATCCAGGTCAAGCTCGACGAATTGATCCGGGTCGGCGCGGCCCGGAATTCACTGGTCGGTATCGAACACCTGACGGACGACGAGATCGAGGATCTGCGCGGCAAATGCGAGGCGAGGGCGCGCGCTGAAAGATCGGCCGACAAGAGCGTCGACAAGACGCGGAAGTCGGCGCGACGGGCCGCAGAAAAGGTCGCAAACTGATGCGGGCGGGCACTCAGTCAGCGAGGCCCGCCGCCCAAAGCATCGACGCAATCCTTCGCCTTGAAAAGCAGGATGAAGAAACTCTGGCGGTTCATCACCGTCTGTTTCACTGGATCGGCTGGTTCGTCGGCACCGTTCAGTTTATCGTTCTTCAATGCGCGTTCGTGATCGGCTGGATCATCCTCAGCCACTTTTTCCCGCATCACGCCTTCRACGAATATCCGTTCCCGCTGCTCGCGACGATCCTCGCGCTCGAAGCCGTTCTCCTCACCTCATGCGTGCTGATCCGCCAAAGCCTGATCGACCGAACCCTGGAACGGCGCGATCACCTGGAGCTGCAGATCAATCTCCTTGCAGAGAGGGAGGCGACCCAGTCGTTGCGCATATTGCAGCGCATCGCGAAGAAACTGGATGTCGAGGACATCGAGGATGGTAGGCCGGATGAGCTTGCAAGCGAGACGTCGGTTGATCAGATAGCGCAAGACTTGAAAGACCGCCAGGACGAAGACGCGAAGCAGTAGACGGTTACGAGGGGCCACGCTTTCGCCCGTTCCCACCTTTCGATCGCGTATCGATGCGCCCTTCTCGGTTTTGGACCACGTCTAAACCGCCTTACGTGATGTCTGCTCGATACCGCTCGTTTGTCTTGCGCCTTGGACTGCCGCCTTGGCCTCCGGCATGGAAACGGGTCAGGTGATCTGCTCCATGGTGCACTGTTTCGGTGCCACCGAACCAGCCGGGTTCATCCTAACGACCATCCTCGGGATCGTTGGTGCGTTCGTTGCGACTTACCTTGGGCAAGCCTTTGGCTGGTATCGTCTTGGCGAAGGCACAGGATTGATCGGCGCCGTGGTCGCGGTCATCGTGCTGCTTGTCTATGGCTTTGTGGTCGGCAGACAACGGCGCACAATCTGAGAAGACACCTCAGGGGTGCACTCCGCACCTCGCTGCAGATCCACGTGATCACGACCACCGCAACCTTAGCCCGGCTGGGGGGACCCTACTTTGGCGGCGGCTGCCTCGGCGGCATCCATGCCAACCTGCTTCACCCTATCCAAGGCTTCGGCACCTTTGTCGCCGACTTCTGCGACCACGGTATCTGAGGCTTCTCGCAAGGCCTGCGATACCGCGCCGGCGCGACGATTCAGGTCGGCTTTCACATCGTCGGCAACTTTGCCGATATATTCGTTCTCCATTTCGGAAGCGCGAAACGCGCCTGCGACTGCTGCCCCGATCGCCATGCCCACAATCCCAAGCACCAGGGGTTGTCTTTCAAGCTGCCAAACTTGAGTTTTCACCTGTAAAACTGTTCCCAGAATGCCCAAGTTCCACTTCAAGCTTGTCGACACTCGGATTGTCGCGGATCATGGCGTGCACGATCTGGTGGACGAGACAGCGGCGCAGATCGAGGCGATCAGACTCGCGCGCTCCTTGCGTGCGACTCGTCCTGAGCTGGTCGGGCGCAATTGCTCGGTTTCGGTCGTCGACGAGCAAGGAAAAAGCATTTGTATTATTCCAGTCGATAGCATCTGACGCCGGGATCGGAGCGCTCATTCGTCGCGGATCACCGCGCTTCCGGCATCAGTGATTTCGTAGAAAAGAGATCCTGTCGGCAAGATCTCGGTCTGAGGGATTTGCTTGAGAAGCGGCCGGATCTCATCCGGCGCCCGTGAAGACTCGGCGCAATTTGGCCCGTTCGCTCCTGATGGGCACGCGCCGGCTTTCCTTCGAGTAGCAAACGTTCAGTCGGCTGAACCATTCTTGAAGGCCCGCGTTGTCCTTTTCGAAACGGGATCAGCAAAATGTTGGTGGATATTCGAACAGTCCTCTTAGGCTTGGCTTTCGTTGTGGCGTCCTTCGCGGTGGCTCTCGCCGAGCCCGCCACAGAAGAACGACCCAATTTCGCGGAAAGATTTGCCGACGCTCGACCAATCAGGGTGGTCCTCCCCGCGCCGTGGGAGCCTTCGTCTAAGCCGGTCCTAACCGTGGTGCGAACGCCGGAAAAGTAAGATCGGTTAGATGTTGTTCCCGGTCGCACTCAGGTTCGATCGACCAATGGTGGACGCTCACTCGGCTTACGCTACCCGCGCAATCTCGGGCGGGCTCGCAATTCGCGCCTCCAACATAACAATCGAGTTTCGGAGATTGTCCCGGGCAAGACAAGCCACCACGAAAGAATAAGGCCGCCTCAGTTGGCGGCCTCTTTACTGATCCGTCTTCAGCTTGCGCCGGACGCGATCGCCTATCTTGATCGGATCCTCGAAAGGCCGCCCCCAGTCCCTTGCTCTTCTCACTCTCCGCAACCGTACGCTCGACCTCGGCGGCGACACGCTCAGGTGATCCGCGAGCCGGGTGAATAGTTCGATGAGGAAGGACTGGAGCTTCCGAATTGCGGGCCGCGCAAGCGGAAGCCGCCAAATCGTTGGCCGACATGGCGCGTAACGCCCTCCATCATTCGGCTGCAACTACCGCCAAACGCTCATGGCGATTGGGGTCCGGGATGTGATGCCGGCCAAGTTCACCTTCGAAATCGAAAGATCAAAGCACTGAGATCTCACCCGACTCTGTGATCTTTACCTTGCCTTGGCAGGCCTCGCATTTGACGGGGTAGCTCTTACGGCCAGGATGAGGGGGCTACATGGACCTGGGAAAGCCGGTTCCGTTGCACAGCCGGCAGGTATGCTCTTTGATCCTCGGGGGCATGCTAGTCCTTTCCAACCGCCTCGCGGTTCGTCAAAACGTGTTAGCAAGCAGCGGCCCCACAGAGTGGGGACCGCCTATCTCAATGCTTCGACGCTGACCTAGCCTCCAGCGGGCTCATCTTCGACGAAGGTCTGCTCGATGGCGGCGGGCATTTTCGCAACCGACATCAACGAACGCGCGACCTGATTGAGCAACTGATCCGCGTTCTCCTCCTCGGCCAGATTCTTCGAAAGCAGCGCGACCACCGCGCTGTGACGCAACTGCTGCGCCAGGTTGCGGGCAGCGGTGTAGCCGGCAATCTCGTAATGCTCGATACGCTGTGCCGCGCCGATCAATGCGAGATCCGCTGCTGCATCGTCCTTCTTGGCTCCATCCTTGATCACTTCGTCGCCCTCTTCGACAAGTCCTTGCATGCCCTTGCAAGACTTCACGCGCGGCTTCTTGCCGAGCAGTTCGAAGCACTCGTCGAGACGTTCGATCTGCGTTTCGGTTTCGGCGAGATGAACGGTGAACAGCTCGCGGAGCTGGTCGTAGCGAGCAGCCTCGATCATCTGAGGCAATGCCTTGGTCAATTGCTTCTCTGCATGCAGGAGGTCCCGCAGCTGATCGATCAGCAGGTCGTCAAGTCCAATGACAGGCTCCGACGGCGAACTCTCGGCAACGATCGAAGGCGCCGCGCCGGGATCGCCGCTCTGGAGTGCCGGTGATTCCATGAAGATCCAGTCTTCGCCTTCGTTCCAGGGGCCTCTTGTGTCGATTTCACCGTTGTCGCCGGAACCCGTCGAATCGTTGAAGAACTGGTCCACGAGACCCGGCGTGGGAGCGATGCGGCCGATGCTGAATGTGGGTTTGCCCATGCTTTCAAGCGCACGCGAGAACGCCTTCATGTGGGTGATTTCCCGCGTCATCAAAAACTGCAGCGCGTCCTTAGTGCCGGCGTCATCACAGAAATTGATCAGTCTTTCGTAGACGATCTTGGCGCGCGCTTCCGCGGCGATGTTGCTGCGCAGATCGACGTCGAGTTCGCCGGTGATCTTGAGATAGTCAGCCGTCCAGGCATTGCCTTGCGAGTTGAACAGATTGACGCCGCCGCCTCCGGCAATCGCGATCAAGGGATCGGCTTCCGCCGCTTCTCGATCGAACTTCAAGGGCTTCAAGTGCAAGCGCGCGAGCGATCCCACCACCTCGAGGTGGCTCAATTCCTCGGTTCCGATATCCATCAGGAGATCCTTGCGGTCCGGATCTTCGCAATTGAGACCCTGAATGGAGTATTGCATGGCGGCCGCCAGCTCGCCGTTAGCCCCGCCAAACTGTTCAAGTAGCATATTTCCGAACCGTGGATCGGGCTCGTCGACCCGGACTGTGAACATGAGCTTTTTGACGTGATGATACATGGAGAGACCTTTGATTACGGGAGATACCAGGGCCAACCGGGCGCTGTGTTGGACGTTCCTAATTCGGATCGTGCCGCGACCAGATGCTTCTCGGGAGAATCAGGTGGCTCAATGCAGCGTTTCCGCCGCGGCTTCGTCGACAGCGGCCATCAGGTCAGCCGTATCCGATTGCTGGATCATGTGACC